>UWSL01000001.1 GCA_900552975.1 uncultured Mycoplasmatota bacterium
AACAAAAAAATAAAATCAAATTTAAAATCACTATTTTTTTAATTTTTATTTATTCGTATAATATATATTATGTTAACCTAATAATTCATAGAATTTTATTTCATTTAAATAAGGGTCAAGATAACTATCAGCATAAATCAATTCACTATTCTTGATAAGATTACATAATTCATTTCTAGCATGTTGGTTCTTCAAGTCAACATACTCAACAATCGGCTTATTCAAGTTTTGTGAAGAACTAAAACGTCTAAAATTAAATAAACGTTCATCGACATCATCTTTAGTCATATATTTAGATATATATCCAACTATCTTTTTACAATCGCCAACGACGTTTTCAAAACTTGAAAAGCCTTTAGACCAATATTTAACATCATAGTATTTATCATTATCTTTCTGTTTTACTATAATGTCTTTATCTTCTAAAGATAAGTTAGATAAGAAATGAAAATGAATAGCTCCCCTCTTTTGAAATTCAGGTATAACAATATATTTAAAATCTTTTTTTATTTTTTGAATATTTTTTACAAAATAACGAAAGTCTAATTTAGCTTGAGCAACGTCTTGCATATTTTCACGATAAGTTAATGTAATGAATGACATCCAACTATCAACGTTGGCTTTAGCTAGCCTTTGACAATTTAATTTAGAACGAATAATATTTCTATTTTCTATTTTTTTATCTTCTTTAACTACTACTCTACCCTTTTTATATATTTTTTTAAAACCAAAGCATTCTAATGAAGAATTAACCCTGCTTGAAGCATAATGATATATTTGAATATATTTGCCACATTTGATGATTTTATAATTGTATTTTTCAAATCGTACTCCAGTTATGAGCCTACTATCAAGTATAGGCTTGAGTAAATCTCCAGGAAAAAACCTCTCCATAAAGTTCGCCTAGCCGGCGGGGCGGACTACGTTCTCGAAAGAGAAAACAAGTTTCTCTAACTCAAACGTAGTTAAAAAATCAACGATGGGACTTAATCCAGGAAATTACCCAAATCAATAGATGGTAGATATGCTCAAAGTTAAGTACAACAATAACCAAAGGTATAAGAACCTTTATAGTATTTATTGGAAAGAAAAAACCTAAAAGTTTAGTATTGCTAAAAATAGTCTTTAAAAATTGGTCAAAACTATCAAGCATACCAGGAGAAAAGTCAGGTATACTAGGTAATTTAGAAATAACATATTTAAGCAAAGTAAAAATACCATTTAAAATAGCTTCAATAATCATTCTTCATCACCTGCTTTAACTCTACGTTTCTCTTTACGAGTAAAATAACGTTTACCTCTATCGGTATCAACTACATCAGTAACACTATCTTCAACAACAATATATTCTGTATCATCATATTGACCACCAAAAATATCAACATACTTGTTATGACATAATTTAACAAATGATAATAAAATTAAAGCATTTAAACATAACATATATAAGTCATGAGCATATTTAATATTACTATCTTCTAAAACACTACCTAAATCGTAAGAACCTGCTGGAATTATAACGTAATTAAAATTAGGAACTTTAACATCATTCCACTTAATAACATAATCATTTGAATCTTCAAGTGTTAAAAAGAAATTTAATGTATTATTAACTAAAACAAAAGGATATCCTAAAACACCGAGCTTTTTTTCAATTAAATCTTCAACATCATTAAAATTATTCTGCCAAAAATCGTCCGATGGAATAAATAAAGATTTTAAAGCATCAGTAAGTAAATTAATGATTGTCTTAGGTAATGCAATAATATTTTGTAAGATTGATTTAGATGTATCATTAGATTCTTCTAATTGTTTTTTTGTTTCTTCATGATTTTTATTAGCATTATTAATAATATCTTGCTTATTTTGAGTATTATTATTGATAATATCGGAAGTAGCCTTATCAATAGAATTAATAGTATTAGAAGTATCTACATTAGTTTGATAAGAAGAATAGTCACTTCTTATAGAAATATCTACATTTCTTCCAGGAGCTTCATCGAATTTAGTCCAATTTAATTGAAAACCTAAAGTATTAGTTCTTTGACCTGAACAAGTAACACCTAATATATTTCCAGAACCTCCACTAACACCTAAAGGTGTCCTAGAACATTCAAAATTACCATAATCAGTTAAAGCGAAAACTCTTACACGTTCATAATCAAAAAAGTTTTTGGCGTCCTCGGACATAGTCATTATTTGAAATGTAGCAGTCCAATTATCAGTTTTAAACCAATTTTGATTATTATAATAAAACTTAGTATTAAAAGTTGTAGGTTGTTCAGTGCCAGCATAAACATTTCCTAAAGAATAACCAGAAAAACCCCAAGCAGAAGTACCATAAGTAGTATAATTAACCCAACCGACGCCATACTTATGGATCTGTACTGCTGATGGTGGTTTATCAGTAAAAGTACCTGTTTCAGCTTCTACTTTAGACAATCCTAAAACAAATAAGATAAAAAATAAAAGAAAAGAATATAATGCAATGTTAATAAACACTAAGCACTTTCGCATAAAAATCACTACTTTCTAGATAATAAAGAATGAATAAAATATATACAAATAATAATTGCAACAATAAAAATAAAAGATAAAGAAATATAAGTAGTAGATGTATATTCTTTAACTGGGTCAATAAAATAAGTATCAACATTACTAAATGTTAATTTTTGCGAACTATGATTTGGTTTTAAAGATATATTGCCTGTATGTTCTGCACAATCTAAAGAATAAGAATTATTACGTACAAAATTAACATTACAAGATTGGTAATTTTCAAACACATATTGATTATAATTATTTTTTTTAGGTTTAGCTTTAGACATATAGCAAGTGAAATAATAAGTACTATAATATTGTTCTGTATATGTCTCTTGAGTACAAAGATAATAACCATAATCTTGCTGACGAGTTATTAAAAAGTCTTTAAAAATATTATACTGAACATCATTAATCATAACTTAACACGTCCTGAACCAATAAAATTTAAGAAAATATCAGCAAATTTCAAAGCTAATTCAAATACTACAGCAATTGGGAATGACCACATAAGCATATAAGTAACTAAATCAACAACTATTTGTAAATCGTATGGCATTATTAACAACTTCCTCTCCATAAGCGAAATTTTGACCATCAATGACTTTGTAAGTATCGTAAGTATCAAACATTTCAGGACTATAAATCCCCCACTTTGAACGTTTAACTTTGGCATTTAAATTAGTGCTAGTAGAATTTTCATCATCAATACTATCTCGGTCAATAATCATCATTTTTTCAATACAATTAAAAAATTTTTTACAAAGAATAACGGTATCAAATTGTTCACGCAATGGTTTAGCCATTCTACCAAAAACTTGAGATGTTCCAACAATATGAACACGTTGTTTTCTTTGTTGTGAGATATAATTAATTACTTCTAAATTAATATTTTTTGATTGTAAAGAATTAAAATATAATTGTATTTCATCAATTAAATAGATAATGCCTTCTTCTCCATTTTTATACTTAAAGAAGTCATCAGCATTTCTAAATTCACGTAAATTTTTATAATTTTTAGGTAAAAACATTAATTCAAGATTAGTAACAATTAAAGCTTTTGGATATTTTTCGATTAAATTCCGAACATAATTGACGGCCGACAAGGTCTTACCAGACCCTTGTGGCCCGACAAAAACTATTAGGCCGTCAGGATGAAAATAGTTCGGATGTTCTAAATTAAATTGGTAACGCCATTCTAATGTCTTAAAAATCGACAAAACATTATTCTGATAAGCTAAAGCTTGAAATGAAATCATATACATCACCATTTTGAGATAGATAATCTAATAAATTACTTGCTTTATCTTGATAGAACTTTGAATTTTCAACTAAATAACTTAATATCAATAAGTTATAAAAATGAGATTCTAATAAATTATTTATTAACTTTTCAACTTCCTTTTTATTATTACAAATTTTTAATAATTTTCTTTCTGTTTTTTTATCAATCATAATATTCCTCTTTTCTAAAAAAAATAGCTACTAGACAATATCTAGTAGCACAAACTAAATATGAATTCTTCCTGTAGAAACAGCAGTTGTGAAAGAACGTGTAGCTTTTCTTACACCTAGCCACATCAAGAAGAATGCCATACCAACACCGACAACAGAACTTAAAACAGTTAAAACTTGAGCAACAGTAATAGTTCCAGTCAATGCAGTGATGTATCCACTAAAGTCAATAGTTGATACTGGGTCAGCCAAAAAATTCATAGCCTTACTCCTTTTTATTATTTATTTACTAATCCGTCGAGCTAATTTAATTAACCTTTCGGAAATAGCCATTTTAATGTTCCTCATTTTGGTTTCATGGTCATGTTTGAGGAACCTTTGAACTTGTAAATCACAGAAAACATCAAAGTCTTTAAATGACATAGAATAAACTCTATTATTTATATTGCCACAATGTAGCACATTTACGAGAACATGACCATGATAATCAGTATCTCCTATATCTATCTTTGAACAAAATTGAAGATACTTAGTAAAGTATGTTTGATTTTTAGTATTAAGAAAGTAAAGTAACTTTGCCATCTCTTGTTTTTAAGCTCTTAATTTTTACTTTAGGTTTTAGGGGGTTTTTAGCATTATTCTCAAAAGTTATATCAGCTTCGCACTCTTTCATAGCTAAAAGTCTCAACATATCAAAATCATTCGCATTTACCATAACAGTAACAAGTTGTCCACCAAAGAAATTAGGATTATTAGCTAATGCTTCTTTACTTGTAAAAATTAAATTAAGTAAAGAATAAGTTTTTCCCTCTTTAGTCCATCTTGCACCATTAATTATCTGAACATTTTCTTTCATACAACAGCTCCTCTCTTACGGCATATGTGCCGTTAAATAAATTATAGTAAAACACGGCAAAGATGTCAAGTTAAAATACGTATTTTATGCCGTGTTACAAAAAAGAAAATTATGACATACTTGTCGTGAGGTGCAAGAAATGTTTAAAAAATACAGAAAATTAAGAAAATATACTCAAGAACAATTAGCAGAATTAACAGAATTAGATACGAGAACTATACAAAGAATAGAAAATAATGAAACTAAACCATCATTAGATAATTTTAAAAAGTTAGTTAAAATTTTACAAATCAGCGACGAAGATATATTAAATTATATAAAATCATAAAAAAGGACTCTATTAAATGAGTCTTTTTATTATACTATTTATAGAATATATATTATGTTAACCTCATAATAATTAAAATTTTAATTTTTTTAAATACCCAATAATAAGTAACCTTCACATTTAAAGAGTTAAGACAATAATAACAATTCCTAATAAAATTCCAAAACACATATCTTTATATTTTTTATAACTTAAAGCTTCTTTTAAAATTTTATCTAAACTCAACGTAATCATAATACCACTAGTAATCATTAATATAATAGCTAACAACTTAATTGTAATAAATTTTTTTAAAAATAAAATAGATAATACAGCTCCTATAACCTCCCCTAACCCACTTATAAAAGTATATTTATATGCCTTAAACTTACTTTTAGTTGCATAATAAATTGGTAAAGCAATACAAATTCCTTCAGGAATATTATGTAACATAATTAAAGCAGACATTTTTAACCCTAATTTAGTATTATTATAAGTCGTAATTGAAGTAATAATTCCTTCTGGCAAATTATGTATAAATAAAGTTATCATACTTAAGACACCTATTTTATATAATTGATTATCATTATCTATTTTTTTCTCTGTAATAGAAACTAGTAAATACCCTATCAATAAACAAACTAAAGATTTACTGAAAATATTATTCATTTTTATTTCTCGCATTAAACGTAAGGCTTCAGGTATCAAATCAAATATCGAAATTAAGAACATGACAATAAAAGCTAATCCCAACGAAAAAGCCAATATCCTCCCCTGCTCTTTCATTTTTACATATATCAAAAAAGTACCGATCATCGTCGATAAGCCAGCTAAAGATGAAATTATAATAACCATTAAATCACTCATAATAAAAGATATTTTATTTTTATTAAATTATGAAAATAAAATGAATAAAAGATGCAATATCGTTAATAATATAACTGGGAGGTAAATTATGAACAACAAAAATAAAAAAAGTTCTTGTAAGAATAATGCACAAAATAAAGCTAAAGAATCTAAAGCAAGAGAATCTAAAACACAAGCTCATAATGCAAATTCTTGTAAATAATCAAGAACAAAAAAATTTGAACGATATAAAGTTCAAAAAACTCGGATTATTCCGAGTTTTATTATGATTCAATATTTTTTTTACATAATACAGTTTCTCTAGCTTTACCACTTTCAGAATACGTACAAGTACAAATACCATTACGGCAATCTTCGCACTCATTAGTTGCATTACATTTCTGTTCACGTAATTCAACTTCATTTAAAGGTCTCTTAGCGTTACTATCAGCAACTATTTCTTGAATTTTTGCCATTTTTTCTGTAATATTTGTTTTTATCATTTTATATGATTTCTCATCAATAATTCTATAACCATCTATATCTCGATAATTATACAATTTATCAATTTTTGGATTTAATTCACTTAATTCATTTAATTGTAACTTACAAGCATTAACATTTTCTAAATCACAAACATATTTGCTACTCAAAAAATCAAACCATTCAACCACTAAATCCTTGCCATAAGATTGAATTTCATTTTTTCTTTTTTCATTTTTTTCATATTTTTTAAACAATTCAGGAATAGGTTCTAAGTCATTAACGTTCAAAGAAGTATAGTATAAATCAATAGCATCCTTAACATCTTTTTTATAGTTATACATTTTATTCATATAAAAAGTAGAAGCTAAAAAATAAAAAATAATAAGTACAATCACTAATGCTACTATTCCTAATATTTTTTTCTTATCCATATAAATCACTCTTTCTTATTTCTTGGATGATACGTATAATCATCCTTTAATTTTTCATTAACCAAGTGGGCATATATTTGCGTGGTTGCAATATCCTCATGTCCCAATAATTCCTGAATAATACGTAAGTCTGCACCATGTTTTAGCAAATGAGTTGCAAAGGAATGCCTCAAAACATGTGGTGAAACATTTTTCTTAATACCACTTCTTTGGCATTCTTTTTTGATTATTTTAAAAAAAGCTTGCCGACTAATATTTTTATATAAATTACTAATAAATAAATAGTCTGATACATGCTGATGTAATATCAAAGGACGATACTTATTAATATAAAGTTGTAAATATTTTAAAGCAACATCACCAAAAGGAACAATCCTTTCTTTATTACCCTTGCCCATAACCCTAACAAAACAATTAACCAAATCTACATCTGTAACTTTTAAATTACATAATTCGCTTATTCTAAGTCCTGTTGCATAAAGTAACTCCAGCATTGCCTTATTACGATAATCATAAGGCGTAATTAGTCGTATATCCAACAGCAAATTCACTTCATCTTCTGTTAAATAATTTGGTAATTTTTGCGGAATTTTAGGTAAAACAATATTTAAACAAGGTGTTGTTGTTATAAATTCTTCACGAAGTAAAAAATTATAAAAAGAACTCACAACTGTTATATGATGAGCCAACGATCTAGCACTTAATTTATCAAAAGATGCAAAATATTTAACTAATTGGTCATAAGTAACACTTAACAAATCACCATTAAAATAAATATCTAAATCTTTTAAATCATTATTATAACTAAGGACTGTATTATCACTAAGTTTTCTTTCAAACATTAAATAGTTAAAATATTTTTTAATATACTCACTTGGAATATACTCATCCATCTAGCATCACCATACTATATAAATTATATAAAAAATATCCTAAAAAGTAAAATAAAAATAACAAAATTATCAATCTTTATGCGTAATCAATAAATTACTTTTTTACCACAATATTAAATAATTTGTTATAATTAAGAAAGGTGAAATTATGGAAGTATTAGCAGATAAGTTAAGACCTCAAAATATTGATGAAATAATTGGTCAGCAACACCTAGTAGGTGAAAATAAAGTTATTCGTAACTTAGTAGAAAATAATCATTTAGTCAGCATGATTTTATATGGCAAACCTGGGATTGGTAAAACGAGTATCGCTAATGCTATATGTAATCAAATCAATAAACCTTTTCGTATGTTAAATGCTACAATTAACAATAAGCAAGATTTTGATATCGTTATTGAGGAAGCTAAAATGTATGGTGAAATTGTTATTATTATGGATGAAATACATCGTTTAAATAAAGACAAACAAGATTTACTTCTACCATATATTGAAAGCGGCTTAGTAATTTTAATTGGAATGACAACCTCAAATCCTTATCACAAAATAAATCCTGCTATTCGTAGTCGTTGTCAAATCTTTGAACTAAAGGAGTTAACTTCCGATGATATCATGGTTGGACTTACAAGAGCATGTCAATATCTTAACGGAATAAAATTAGATGAAGATGCAAAAAAAGCAATTGCTAAATTATCATCAGGTGATTTAAGAAATGCTCTTAATTTACTAGATGTTGCTTATTATAGTACTAAAGATAAACATGTCACTTTAGATACAATTCAAGCAATCAATGCCAAAGCCGTTTTTTTTAGTGATTCAAATGAAGACGGCCACTACGATTGTCTTTCTGGTTTACAAAAATCCATTCGTGGTTCTGATGTTAATGCCTCTCTTCATTACTTAGCTCGTTTAATTGAAGAAGGTGATCTTGATAGTATTTATCGTCGCCTAAGTGTCATTGTCTACGAAGATATCGGCCTTGCTAATCCGGCTATGGGACCAAAAGTAATGGCTGCCATAAATGCTGCCGAATTAGTAGGACTCCCAGAAGCTCGTATACCTCTCGGTACTGTTGTCGTCGAAATGGCTTTGAGTCCTAAAAGTAATAGTGCTCATGTCGCTTTAGATACTGCCCTAGAAGATATCGAAAATGGTAACACAGGAAATTTACCAAATCACATTAAAACTAATAGTCCTCTTTATAAATATCCTCATGACTATCCTAATTCTTGGGTAAAACAACAATATCTTCCAGATAATATTAAAAATCGAATTTACTATCATCCACGTAATAATAAATACGAGATGAATTTAAATAAACTACATAAAGAAATGAAAGGTGAAAAATAATGAAAATAGCATTAATTGGAACAGGAGTTTATGGAATGTCTATGGCTCTAATGTTAAATAAAAATGAAAAAAATATAATAATGTGGTCTGAATCACAAGAAAGATATAAAAAATATTTAGAAGATGGCTGTATCAAGGATATTATTCCAGGTATTAGTGCCCCTAAAAACATAAAACTAACTTGCTCATATGAAGAAGCAACTAAAGATGCTGATGTCGTTTTTATCATTTCTACAGCTGCCTTCGTTAGTTCAATCTGTAATGAAATAAATCAATATATAAATAAAGATACCGTTATATGCATTGCCTCTAAAGGTATCGAAAATCATAGTTGTCGTTTCTTAAGTGATATTGCTTATCAAACCTTAAAGACGAAAAATATCGCTGTCATATCAGGTCCATCATTTGCTATAGACATGGTCAATAATAATCCTATTGGTCTTTCTATTGCTTCCAAAGAAGAAAAAGCTATTAATACTATCAAAAAAGTTTTAGAAAGTGATACCATAAAATTAAGAGAAACTGATGATTTAATTGGTATTCAAATATGTGGTAGTATCAAAAATGTTATAGCGGTTGCCTCAGGCATACTAAATGGATTAAATTATCCAGAGTCAACCCAATGTTTCTTAATTACTGAAGCTTTAAACGATATAAAGAATTTAATAGCCGCTTTAGGAGGAAATGCTAAAACAATCAATTCTTTTGCTGGCGTTGGTGATCTTATCCTGACCTGCACATCTACTAAAAGTAGAAATTATAGCTTTGGAAAATTTGTTGGACAAGGTGCTACTAAAGAAGAAAAAAAAGTCTATTTGCAAGAACATACAGTCGAAGGTTACTATACTTTAAAAAGCATCTATAAACTTGTACAAACTCAAAATATTGAAATGCCCATCATTGATTTAATTTATAAAATAATAATCAATGATGAAAATCCTCAAGAATTAATAACTTTTTTAATCAATAAAAAATAAGATTATGATTAGCAACTTGCTAATTCCATAATCTTATTTTTTTATCTATCATAAATTACTTCTCTTCCTCAGTATTATCATCTTTTGCAATTTCCAAATAATTATCTATAATTTTTTTTATTTCATCTTTTTCTTCATCTGTCTTAGCATTTGAAAGTAAAAAATCTAAATATGTTGTTCTTTCACAAAATGTTAAATCAGGATTCATAAGAGTACTTTCTTTTAATACCTCAGAAACATTTTCTAATTCTTCTTTTTCCTCCATTTAAATCACTTCCTATACTTTATTATATCATTAAATACATAACTTGCTAAACATAAACCAGCAGTATTTGGTACAAAGCAAGTTGAACCAGGTGTTCTCTGATGCGTTTTTATGGGAATTTCTGTTGAAGTAACAACAGGTAATTTATAAGATATTTTATTGTCTCTAAGTAACTTTCTCATAACTTTAGCCAAAGGATCATAATTAGTCTGCCATACATTACTTATAACAACTTTTGTTGGATCTAAACGATTACCAGTTCCCATCGCACTAATTATCTTTATTTTATACTCTAAAGCTTTTTTTATCAATAATAATTTAGTAGCAACTGTATCACAACAATCTATAATATAATCAAAATCAGCAAAATTCTTTATTTGATCAAAATTAGCCTCACTCAAGAACATTTTATATTCTGTAACATAAATATTAGGATTAATACTTAAAGCTCTTAAATAAGCCTCAGATGCCTTAAAATTACCTATATTATTAGCATTAGATAAAAGTTGCCTATTTAAATTAGAATTATCAAAACAATCTCCATCTATTACCGTAATATTGTTAAAACCAGATCTAACTAATGCCTCAAAACAAGCACCACCAACCCCACCGACTCCGACTATTAAAATAGCTTTTGTTCCAATATATGTTAAATCATCTTCGCTAATTAATAACTTTAATCGATCAAACATAAAAAATCACCATTCAAATTATAACATAAATAAAAAAAGGAACAAATAAAAAAGTATAACATTTATTATACTTTATCAGAAAATTAATACTCAAGTAAGTACTTGTTGTGATAAAAAACCTGCACCAGACAGGTGGGCATCACATGATTCATTTTAGGATCCCTACACTTTAAAAGCAAGGTCTTCAACACCATGAATCAATTAGATTCCCGTATAATCACTTACTCGGTTTTTATATTACAAATACTTTAACTTGAGTAACTAAATTATAGCATAAAAAAACAAATAGTACTACTCTATTTGCTTTTTTTACATTAATTATGTAAACTATTGTGCTAATGGTGGCATAATAGTTGGTTTAATTGTACTATTATTGGCAGGTTGATTAGTCACAACTCCAAACATTGCAGGATTAGCATTTGGATTAACTCCAGAACTTACTACCCCAGTTCCTCCATTAGTACCATTACCTTCATTATTATTAGAAACACTAGGAGCCGCACTAACTCCTTGAATACGCCAACAATTATTAACATCACAAGAATTCGAATTAGGTGCTGGATTAGGCATTTCCATTTTTATAACCATTGGTAATTTAAATGCCCCACCAAATCCAACACAGTTACCTGGTTGTAATATTTTTTGTTTTTCAATAACATCAGCCGAAATATTAGGTAACATTGTCCTAATATATTCAATATCTCTTGGATGGGTCATTTTAAAAATCAAGAAATTACTACATTGTGCAATAACTGTTTCACTAATTTCAACAGGTCTTTGGGAAATAATATTAAGCAGAACTCCATATTTACGACCTTCTTTAGCGATACGATCAAATATATTATAACCAATCAAGAAAACATCGGCATCTTTTTGAACGTATCTATGGGCTTCTTCCAAAAATAAATGAAAAGGAACAGATGCTCTTTGCTTACGACCCTTGGCAAAATCAAAGAAAATTCTTGCCATAATTTTAACAATAATCTTTGCTTGAGTATCATCAATATCTTCAAGATTAATATTAATTACTTGCGCTTTTCTCCCCTTATAAGCAACCAAGCTTGCTATGTAAGATTCCATAGAAATATAATTTTCTACACGATATACATTAGCAATGCGACTATTCATAATAGCTTCTAATCTTACCTTTAATAACATTGAATCATCATATAACTGTTGATTGTTTTGAAATCCTTCACTAATTAAAGTAAATTCTAAAGCTTGAGAAAAATCTCTTATTGTATAAAAAGCATTAAGTGGTTCTTCAGTCATTTCTAAGTTTTCATCAACATGTTTTAAAATATACTCGGTAATTAAAACAGATTCACCAAAATTACCATTACTATCAATTTCAAAACATTCTGATAATGTTCTTGTATACCCTAATCCTTGAATAGTACTATCAAAATTAAAATCATTAGTATGACAAACTTCTAATACTTTAAAAATATCATTTTTCTTATTAGCTGTAATTTGGTTACTATATAAAATAGCAATTAATGCTTTGGCTATCAAGTGATTCTTATATTTTTCAGCAACCTCATCATCTTTGCTAAAGATTCTTGTTAGTTTTAAAGCACGTTCCAAAATAGGAATTTGACTATGTTTATCACATTGTAACATAATTGTTAAATCATCTAAATTTAATAAATGAAAAGGTATATGCAATTCTGTATCATTTTCATCTTGTACATTAGTTGTAATAAATTTATAACTATAATTAGGATTATAAGCATCTAATTTATTAAAAGCTGTTTTATATTCACCATAAGCATCAAAGATAAAAATATTAGCATTATATGATACTAATTTAGGATTAGCAAAGATATTTTGAACAATTCTTGCTACACCACATGATTTACCAGAACCGGTATTTCCAAAAACAGCCATATGATTAGCAAACAAATTATTTATATCAGCACATACTTCATATCCTTTATAAATTGAACTAGTTCCAACTTTAAAAGTTGTATCATCATAAGTTCCAACAATAGCTCTTAATTCATTATCATTAATAGTTCTGATAACACTTGACATAACAGGTTTTCTGATAACACCACTAACATATTTTCCATCATGAAATTCTCCTAAAAAGCGAATTTTTATAACTTGGTCATTAACTTCTTCGACTTCGCCTAATATCAATTGATCAGGTGCTTCAAAAACAACATGAACATTCATCAAATCGCCCATTTCTTCAGCTGAAGCAATTGACTCAACGTGTGCTGTATTCTCCGCAATAAACTTTATCTTTCCAAACATTCCAACACCTCTTCTATTATACATAATATTATCTTATCACAAATCAATCAATAATTAAATCCTAATTATTTTTAATTTCACAAAAAAACTCCCGTAGGAGTCTTACGCTTATAAAGTCTTCTTTTGTTGTTTCTTTAAATAATTTAAATGTTTTTGATAATGAAAATTATTTTGATAAATCAAACCACTTTCACTATCATATATAGCCCCATATTCATCAATATAATTTTCTAATGGTTGCTTAACTTTTGTTTCATCAAAAACACGAATTTTTTCATTAAAATCAAGTGTTGTATAATTAGGTATTTCCCCTTCACTCAAAGCCTTAAAATATTGTTCTGGACTAAAATAATCTGGATTAGCAACCTCTCTATAGCATCCACATTCCATTAAAAGATTTTCCTTAGAAATAGTTGCTTCATTTAATGGAACATCTTGATCTTTAAAACGTTCTGCCATAGTTATAAGGGCTAAACTAGCTTTTCTCCCCATTCCTGATGCATAAATATTAATACAACCAGAATGATAACCTAAAAGATAACGATAATCTTTTTTTATTTCCTCTAAAATTAGTTTATTTTCTAAAGATAAACCATCTATTTTTAATTCAATCCACGCATTTGTATCCATTGGATCACTACACATAAAAGTATAAATATTTTTATCCCATAAAATTTGACAAGCTTTAAGACATTCACGAATAACATATTGTTCTGGATTTTCTTCCACCATTTGTTGAGAAACACGAGGCTCTCCTTTATACTTTTTACTAACTAATGTCCTTTTACCAGCAAGAACTCCAGCTGTATAACGTACTTTTTCAATCAAATTATTTTTTAATATCGAAACATAACTTTTAATATAATTTTTTAAACTTGGATCTTCTTGCAAAGCCATTTCTAAGCGTATTCTATCAAAATCATTCATATTTATTTCCCCCTCTGCTAAAAATATAACAAACATAGCTTATTTTGGCAAATTTTCATCAAAAAAGCAGTACCCTAATACTGCTATTTTATCTTTTATCTAATTCACGATGCAAAATTTCTTTAGTTAAAACCGGATTAGCTTTACCACGAGTACTTTTCATAACTTGACCAACAAAGTAATCAAACAAATTATCTTTACCAGCCTTATATTGTTCTATTTGAACTTGATTATTATCTAAAATTTCAGTAATAATACGTAATAATTCACCTTCATCACTAATCTGAGCATTCTCTTTACTAATATAATTTTTTGGCTCTTTTTGTTCTTCAATAGCCTTAAAGAAGATTTCTTTTGCTTGCTTTGAAGATAATAAACCTTTTCCCATTGCATCAGTAATTTGTTTTAACATTTCTGGTCGAATATATAATTCATCTATTGTAATATTTTGCTTATTTAATTCACCAACAACATTAACAGTTACCCAATTGGCAGCGACTTTGGCATCTATACCTAATTTAACACATTCTTCATAATAATCTGAAATATCTTTTTCTTTAACTAAGACTCCAGCATCATAAGCTGAAATACCTAAATTTTCAACATACTTTTTACGTCTTTCTGGAGCAAGTTCCGGAATAGAAGCTCTAATTTCTTCAAGCCATTCTTGACTTATTTTATATCTTGGTATATTTGGTTCAACAAAATACTTGTAATCAATAGCATCAGCTTTACTACGCATTCTAATTGTTGTTCCAGATTCTTCATCCCAACGACGTGTTTCTTGCTCAACTTCTAAACCTTCATCTAAAAGCTCTGCTTGACGTTCAATCTCATAATTTATAGCATCCCTTACTCCACCAAAAGAGTTAACATTCTTAATTTCTGTTCTAGTTCCCCAATTAACAGGATCTTTTTCATCTAAAGAAGCATCCATCAAAGAAACATTGACATCACATCTAATTTGTCCTTTTTTACTATCTGCTTCACTAATTCCTGCATATTGATAAATACTACGCATATGTTCCAAAAAAGCAACAGCTTCTGAAGCACTATGAATATCTGGTTTAGTTACCAATTCTAATAATGGAACTCCTGCTCTATTATAATCAATATTACTAGTTCTAAAGAAATGATCTAAAGAAGCAGCATCTTCCTCTAAATGAATGTTATCAATTCCTACTCTAAAAGTTGTATTATCATCGCGATAAACATCAACATAACCACCCATACCTACACAATCTTCTGGTGGATTTTGCGTTATTTGATAATTCTTTGGCATATCTGGATAATAATAATTTTTTCTTTCAAAATACATATATTCTGGTTGACGACAATTCAAAATCAAAGAGGCCATTAATGATAAACGAACTGCTTCTTTATTCAAAACAGGTAACGTTCCTGGAAAGCCCATATCTAAAGGTCTAACGTTTGTATTAGGTGTACTTTTATAAGAATTCTCAGCTGCACTAAAAACTTTTGTCTTTGTTAAACTAACTTCGCAGTGCATTTCTAACCCAATTTTTGCTAAATACTTAGTCATTACTTAACCTCCTTTGCAATTTGGCCTTTATACGTCATTGTACTTTCTAACGCATAGGCAAGATTTAGTACTTTCTCATCTTCATAGCAATTTCCAGTTATATTAATTCCTACTGGTAGATTACTAACAAAGCCATCTGGAATCGTAATTGAAGGAAAGCCTCCAAAATTACCAATTTGTAAATGTTCTTCTAAAAAAGAAGCATTTTGTTCTACCATATCTAAATCACTATCTAAATGCTTAGCTGGTCCTGAACCAACAGGTAAAATAACAGCATCATAATCCACAAAAATTTCTTTCCAACGATCTACTAATAATCTTCTAACACGTTGGGCATTCTTAAAGTATTTTTCTTGATTTTCTTTTTGTAAAACATATGATCCTATAACAAAACGACGTTTAATTAAAGGTGAGAACCCCTTGGTACGATGATCTTTCATCATATCACGATAATTATCGCCTTCACCACGTGGTCCAAAAACAATTCCTGTTAAGTTACTCATATTACTAGTTGCCTCAGCACAAGATAAAACGACATAAACAGAAGGTTGAGCTTTTAAAAGCACTTCATCAACTGATACTTCATCAACTGTAACACCTAATTTTTTAAGATTTTCTAAAGTCGCAAAGAAATTATCTAAATGTTCTAAAGTTTCTTTTTCTGTATACTTACTCTTATCACAGATTTCTTTTATATAGCATACTTTCATTCCCTTAACATTCCCATTACAAGCTTCAAGCAATTTCATTTTACTTGAATCCCATGATGTCATATCGTTAATGTCTAAACCTTTCATTTGATCAACAACAATTGCTGCATCACGAACACTTCTTGTTAAAACACCACAATGATCTAAAGAAGAAGCAAAGGCAAATAAACCATATCTTGAAATCATTCCATAAGTTGGCTTATAACCGACTATCCCACAGTAAGCAGCTGGTTTTCGAATAGAATCTCCAGTATCTGATCCTAAAGCATAAGGATAAACTCCGGCAGCAACCGCAGCAGCTGAACCACTTGAAGAACCTGCACACATACGAGTTATATCCCATGGATTTCTTTGGATACCAGTATGAGCAGTTGTTCCTGTTCCACCCATTCCAAATTCATCCATCGCTGTTTTATTAACTTTAACAGCTCCCGCTGCATCTAACTTTTCAACCGCTGTTGCATTAAAAAATGGCACATAGTCTTTTAAGGTATTAGAAGACCCCGTTGATAAAATATCCTTTGTCGAATAATTATCTTTAACACCATAAGGAATTCCCGAAAGTAAATTATCAGTTACTTTCATTCCTTTAGCATCGTCTAAAATTGTTACAAAAGCATTACATTTTTCTTGTACTTCATGGCTTCTTTTTAAAGATTCTTTAACTAATTCATCACTAGTTACTTGACCACTTACTAATAATTCATGTAATTCTTCAATTGATTTTTCCATATACTTCATTTTATCACCTATCCTACTACCTTTGGTACTACAATCTCATTTCCTTCAGTTTCATCACTATTACGTAATAAATCTTCAATAGGAACAGATGGTACTATAACATCTTCTCTTAATTCATATGTAAAATCATCAAGAGTATGGGTCATTGGCGTAACTTCTCCAATATTAGGAATTAAATTAACCATATCCAAGTTTTTATCGATCGCTTCAAATTCATCTAAAACCATTTTATTTTCTTCTTTTGTTAAACCAATAAGTAATTTATCAGCATAATCATCAACCATTTCGCTTGTAAATTTACTCACCTTTTTTCACCTCTACTTTTATCCCTAATTCTTTTAATTGTTCTTTAGTAAGTTCAGAAGGACTTCCCATCATATTATCAGCACCACTGGCACTTGTTGGGAATGCTTGAACTTCTCTTAAATTAGGTTCATCTTTAATTAACATTAAGATTCGATCAATTCCAGGTGCCATTCCACCATGTGGAGGACAACCATATTTAAATGCGGTAAAAATGGAATTAAATCTTTGTTCTACTTCATCACGTGAATATCCAACCACTTCAAAACCTTTGGCTAAACTATCTAAATCGTGATTACGTATCGCCCCACTCGCCATTTCATTACCATTACAAACAAAATCATATTGGTAAGCTAATATATCTAAGACATCTTTACCACTTTCATAATCACTCATCCCACCATGTGGTAAACTAAATGGATTATGACAGAATTCATACTTTTTATTAACTTCATCATACTCAAACATTGGGAAATCTTTAACAATACATAATTCTAACTTATCATTATCAATAAGTCCTAACTTTTGACCTAAATATGTTCTAATTAAACCCGCATACTTAATGGCTGTTCCTTTATGTTTATTGGCAATAAAGAAAATAACGGCATTTTTTTCCATTTTAAATTCTTGAACTAAGTCAGATCTTTCCTTATCAGATAAAAATTTATCAATTGGTCCTTTAAAAGTCCCATCTTCCAATAAAGTTAAATAACCAATTCCTGGCATACCAATGCTACTAGCATAATCAACAACTTCATTAAACCACGAATTAGATTTATCTCCAATATTTGGGACAACAATTACTTTAATAGTACTTTTCTTAAATGGGCCAAAGGTTGTATCTTTTAATACTTCGGTCGCATCATTAATTAATAATGGATTTCTTAAATCAGGTTTATCTGTTCCGTAAAAGTCCATGGCATCTTTATAACTTATACGACGAAAAGGCTTTGGTGAAACTTTTTTCTTACTAAACTTTGTAAAAACATCATAAAAAATATCTTCACCAACTTCTAACACTTCTTCTTCCGTAACATAACTCATTTCCATATCTAACTGATAGAATTCTAAAGTACGATCAGCACGAGCATCCTCATCACGGAAGCAAGGCGCAATTTGAAAATATTTTTCAACGCCTCCAACCATTAATAATTCTTTATATATTTGGGGAGCTTGAGGTAAAGCATAAAATTTACCTTTAAAATTCCTTGAGGGAACCACAAAATCACGAGCTCCTTCCGGACTAGAAGCTGTTAAAATCGGTGTTTGAACTTCCATAAAATCTAAATCATACATTTTATTTCTTAAAAAATGTAAAACATCACTTCTTAACTTAAAATTTTCTTTAACTTTATTATTGCGTAAATCTAAGTAACGATACTTTAAACGAACTTCTTCCGAAGCATCTTTACTATTCATAATTCCAAAGGGAAGTTCATGTAAAGATGGACTCAAAACTTCCAACTTTTCGACAAGCATTTCTACTTCCCCAGTTTTTATACGATCATTATAAGTTTCCTCATCACGTTTTCTAATTATTCCAGTTAAACGCACTACTGATTCTTTGGCTAAGCCGACAAAAAGCGAATCATCGTTAGAAACTGTCTGCAAAGTTTCTGTATTATCACGTAAATCTAAAAATAAAACACCACCATGGTCACGAATATTTTCAATCCAACCACTAACGACTACCTTTTCACCAACCATGTTTTTATCTATATCACAACAGTGATGAGTTCGATAAATATTTTCCTTCATGTACATCATTCTTTCTTTCTTAAAATTCACAATTCCCTGGAGTTCTTGGATAAGGTATTACATCACGAATATTTTCTACTCCAGTTAGATATATAAGTAAACGTTCAAAGCCCATTCCAAAGCCTGAATGAACACATCCACCATAACGACGTAGATTTAAGTACCAATCCATACTTTCTTTTTCCATACCTAATTCGTCCATACGAGTTACTAATTTCTCATAATTTTCTTCTCTTTGCGAACCACCCATTAATTCACCAGCACCAGGTACTTCCAAATCAACAGCAGCCACTGTCTTACCATCATCATTTTGTTTCATATAGAAAGCCTTAATATCCTTTGGCCAATTTTTAATAAAAACTGGACCATTAAAATATTCTGTAATATATTTTTCATGTTCTTTAGCAATATCTTCCCCATATTCTGGTTCAAATTCCCATTTTACATCAGCTTCTTTTAATATTTTAATTGCTTCCTCATGATCTATTCTAATAAAGTCAGAATTAACAAGTCTTTCTAATTTTTCTTTTAAACCTTTTTCCACAAATTGATCACAGAAATTAATCTCTAAAGCGGCATTTTCTAAAACATATGAAACAACATTCTTTAACATATCTTCCATAATATCCATATCTTTATCTAAGTTACAGAAAGCTATTTCTGGTTCAACCATCCAAAACTCATTAGCATGCGTCTTTGTATTGGAATTTTCAGCTCTAAAAGTTGGTCCAAAAGTATAAGTTTTCTTATAAGCCATCGCAAATGTCTCTGCTTCTAACTGCCCACTTACAGTTAAATTAGCTTGTCTCCCAAAGAAATCTTTACTATAATCTGGTTTACCATTTACCTTACTTAAATCAAGTGTTGTTACTTGGAACATCTCCCCAGCCCCTTCACAGTCACTTGCTGTAATTAAAGGAGCATTAAAATAAACATAATTACGTTCTTGAAAATATTTATGTATTGCGTAAGCTGCAACGCTTCTTATACGGAAAACTGCTTGAAATAAATTAGTTCTTGGACGTAAATAAGCAACCTCTCTTAAAAATTCTCTTGTATGTCTTTTTGGTTGAATCGGATAATCAGCAGGGCAATCCCCCAATAATTTAACTATCGTCGCTTTTAATTCAATATCTTGATTACCACTACTTTTAACAACTTCCCCTGTTACACTTATCGCACAACCAACCAACATTTTTTGAATATCCTCAAAATTATACAATGAATTATCATAAACAATTTGTAAATGTTGTTGCGTTGTTCCATCACTAAAATCGATGAAACCAAAATCCTTTTGTTTACGATGATTTCTAATCCATCCTTCAACTGTTATTGTATTACCTAAAATATCTTTTTTAAAAACATCTTTTAAATCCATTTATATCTTCTCCTTCATTATCTTAAATTTAAATCTAAGAAATCATCAATTTCCGCTTCTTTAACCATTGTAACTTCTTTTGTTTGATTATCTTTAACTTGAATTTCGCCCCCGACTAAATCTTCACCATTTAATATTATCAAAAATTTAGCATTATAACGATCAGCTTGTTTAAATTGTCCTTTTAAACTACGATTCATATACTCTGTATCTACTCTAAAACCATTTAAACGTAAATCTTGCGTTAAAGCCATTGCATATTCTTTTTCCGTTTCATTAACATACAAGACAAAAGCATCTAAGTCAGTTCTAATAGGTAAGTTTATTTCTTCTTTGTCTAAAGCCATCATTAAACGACCTAAACCACAAGCAAAACCAATTCCTGGTGTCTCTGGACCATCTAAATTAGAAACTAACGTATCATATCTACCACCAGCTGCTATAACATTATTAGCACCAAAATCCTTAACTGTTGCTTCTATTTCAAAAACTGTATGACAATAGTAATCTAAACCCCTAACAATTTTTGGATCAACAACATAATCAATATCTAAAACATCCAAATAATTTTGTACATCCATAAATCTATTCATTGAATCTTCATTAAGATAATCTAACATTGATGGAGCATTCAAGAGTAATTCATTATCACTATCAACTTTACAATCTAAAATACGTAGTGGATTTTTCATTAAACGTTCTTGACAATCTTCACATAAATCTTGAATATGTGGTTTAAAATAATCAATCAATGCTTGACGATAGTTATTACGTGATTCCATATCTCCTAAACTATTTATTTTTACTTTAACACCTTTTAATCCTAGCAATTTAAAAATGTTAACAGCAACACTAATTACTTCAGCATCAATTGCTGGATCATTGCTTCCCAAAACTTCTACCCCAAATTGAGTAAGTTCGCGATCACGACCTGATTGTGGTCTTTCATAACGATACATTGTTCCATTATAATAAAGTTTAACTGGTTGCGTAGCCTCACCATACATTTTATTTTCAATATAACTTCTTACAACTCCGGCTGTTCCTTCAGGACGTAAAGTCATATTACGATCTCCACGATCAACGAAATCATAAGTTTCTTTCGTTACAATATCCGTTGTATCACCAACCCCACGATGAAATAATGAAGTACTTTCAAATAATGGTGTTCTAATAAAATTGTAGTTATAACGATCCATTACTTCATCTAATACACGATTTACATATTGCCATTTCTTAGCTGTATCTCCATACAAATCAATTGTTCCTTTTGGTTTTATTATCATTCTATTTCCTCCTCATAAACAAAAAAAGTACCAAATCGTAAGGACGAAATTAACTTCCGCGGTGCCACCTTACTTCACATAGGTACTCTCTAATTAAATTTATCGCATTTATTACGTTCCTATAATAAGGAAGGTGTTTTTCATATATTATCCAATAAAGCATTTCCAGCAACTAGCTTCTCTCTGTAAATTCAAAATATATTACTGTTCTTCCATAGGAAAAAATCTAAAAATATTTTACTATCATTCTTAATTCAAGTCAAGTAACTTAATTCCATATTTTAGTACTAAACGAATACTCCTCTGCATCATACTTAAGCTCTCGTCCCTTATAAACTTTTAAAAGCATATAACCATATTCACTTAATTTAAATGAAAAAGCAGGATTTGTTGTCTTATCATGCGTTAATTCAAAGAAATAAATTGGAATAGGTTCTCTCTTAGCTTCACCTGTATAATCAATAAAATGAATTGCTTTATCGGTATAATCAACATATAAAATAAAAGTACTAGTTTCATAGACATTAATTACTTCTTCTTTGTCTAATAAAGGATTACCGTCTATATTATATATTTTATAATTCATTCTTGTTTCATTACCAACAGTTCTCTTAACCCCAGTTTTTACATAGTATGTCAAATTAGCATTCTTCCATACATCATATATAACATCCGTATAATCATTAGAAACTTTTTTCTTATTTTTTAAATCATAAATTGACCAAGTTCCTTTATAACATAAAATCAAATATCCTGTATCAATATCATAAGTTATTGAATCATATACATCAGGTAAAACTTCAGTTATCTTACCATCTTTACTTATATTAATAATTCCCCACTTACGGCTTTTTGCATCCTTAACAATGGCATTACCATCTTTAGAAATTTCTGCTTTATCACGAGCATTATAATCCCAAAATTTAATATCTTCATAAGTTGCCAAAATTTTATTCTCTTTAACATCTAACAAATAAATTGTTCTTAAATATTGCAAATTACCATATTCTTCTTTTTGACTAATCGAATCATCAACAAAACCATATCTTCCATCATATAAATCTATTATTGGTTGTTCTTCTAAAGCCATTAATGGTTCTGTATTTTGAATATTATATGTATCATAACCACTAAAAGCTTTAACACAATCACGTTCCGTATTAATACATTTATATGTTCCTACTAATTCATAATGTTCGTTATAAAAATATAATAAACTTTTATACTTATCTGCATGCGTTGGATTCTTAGGAACTTCATAATCTTTATAAGTTTCTGGTAAAGCATCCGTACTTTTAGGATTTTTACGTAATACCCAGAATGGAACAAATTCTTCTGATTTTATTGAATTACGATCATACTTACGATAAATATATCCTAAGCCTAAATATTCTGTAACTGTTCCATCATCATACTTAGCAGGTTTAGGTTTCAATGCAAAAATAAGGGGTTCGCTCTTTGTATATCTATAATAATCTATTGCAAAAGCTAGTACCCAAAAAATAAGTAATACTACAATTACTAATTCGATTTTCTTCTTTTTATCCATTTTTTTTGGCGCATCATACACAAATATCAACCTTCATTTCCACACTATTTTACAACAATTTCACTCTTTATCAAAGAATATAAATTAAATTCATTCTTTTTAAAAGTATGTTTATAATATACTCCATCTTTTTTTACTATATCACTAACTATTTCTGGAGCTTGTTCTGTTAAATAATTATCACAATATGTCTTATTATAATATTTATTGCAATCTGTACTATCTAACAAGTTTATTTTTAAATAATATTCATATAAATATATTTCATCATTATTAACATAAGCTTTATCTACCAATGAATAAGTTTTATAAGTATCAACATAATCATTAACTAAACAATAATATTTTTGACCATTATTTTTACAATTTAAACCATGGTAATTTATTTCATCATACTTAAGTTCTCGATCAATTCCAAATATTTTCTTTTCATATTCTCTTACCTTATCATTACTGATAACTTCAACTTTACATACATTATCAGATATAAAGAAAATATCTCCTGTTACATTACACATTATCTTCTCCGGAATAACTACTTTCATTTTATAATCATTTTTATCTAAATTAACTAGTATATATTGCAAAATTTCTTGATCACTAATTGTTTCATTACTTAAATAAGCCTTTCTTAAATCATCTCCATTTAAAAGGATATCTTGCAATGCTAAAACTGTTTCATTATTAACATCAATTGTTTCGTTATCAGTGACTTCTTTTTTACTAAAACCATTAGTAAAAGACATAAATGATATAAAAACAATAAATAAACATGATAAAACAATTCCTAATGTAATATATCCTTTTTTCACTATGAACCACTCTCATTCTATTTTGAATCTATTAAAATTGTTGTTGGTCCATCATTATGAATCTTAACTTCCATTTGAGCACCAAAAACTCCCGTTTCAACGTTAACATACTGTCTTAACATTTCATTAAATTTATTATAAAGAGGTAATGCCTGTTCTCCATTTAAAGCTTCTACGTATGAAGGTCGATTACCCTTTTTAACAGAACCATACAAAGTAAATTGACTTATTGAAAGAATTTCTCCTCCAACATCTAAAACACTTTTATTCATGATTCCCTCTTCATCATCAAAGATTCTTAAATTAACAATCTTTCTTACACAATACTCAATATCTTTTAATGTATCACCTTGCGTAAAACCAACCAAAACATTTAATCCTTCTTTAATTTCCCCAACGACTTCATCATCAACAGTTACACTACTATATTGACATTTCTGTACAACGACTCTCATTAACTTATCTTCCTTACAACTTCCCTAACAAAACTTAAAGTACCAAGTTCTGTAATAAAAGCATTAAGTTGTTCAACATTTTCTGTTTTTATAGTAACTGCATATTTTGTAAAATCAGGTTCTTCTATTGTATTAATTGATTCAATATAAACATCTTTCTGAGAAGCTTTTGTAATAATATCAAGTAAATGATTTTTGCCTTTCAAGACTTTAATTTGTAAATCTGTTAAATAACTTGCTTGATTACTCATATTCCATTCAACATCAATTAAACGATTCGTTTCTTTAATATTATGACAAGATGCTTTATGAACTTGGACTCCGTTCCCCTTAGTTACATAACCAACAATAGCATCGCCTTTAACTGGTTTACAACATTTTGCAATTGTTACCAAAATATCATCCATTCCAGCAACAATAATATCACCTTTAATAGCTTTCTCTTTAGCTGGAATATTACTATTAACTCTTCCTAGATAGATATCCATAACATCTTTTTTATCACTATAAATTAAATTAATAATATAACCAGCCGTATATCTTAAAGAACCAATTGAAAGATAAATATCTTCTAAATCCATTAAGTGAGCATCTGTACAAACCTTTTTAATATTTTCATCAGTTAAAACTTCATTAAAAGATAGTTTTCTTCTTCTAATTTCTTTTTCTAACATCTCTTTACCTAAATTAATATAATTTAAGCGATCTTGTTTACTAAAGAAAGATTTAATTTTACTCTTAGCTTGACTTGTTTTAACAAACTTTAACCAATCTTTATTTGGATTAGCTTCTTTGGCAGTATTAATTTTAACAATATCGCCATCCATCAATTCATGATCTAACGGAACAATTTGATCATTAACAATGGCGCCAATTGTTCTGTCTCCAACCCCACTATGAATACGATAAGCAAAATCAATTGGCGTAGAACCTTTTGGGAGCTCTAAGACATCTCCTTTTGGTGTAAAACAATAAATCATTTCATTTAACATTTCATTATTTAAATTAACAGCAAATTCTGTATCTGTTGAAGCATTATTATTGGTTTCAATAATATTTCTAAACATTTCCAATTTTTGTTCCATCATACTTTGAATCTTAACAGAACCTTTTTCTTTATAAGACCAATGAGAAGCAATACCTTTTTCGGCTATTTCATCCATTTCATAAGTTCGTACTTGAACTTCAAACAAGTGACCATCTATGCCAAAAATTGTTGTATGCAAACTTTGATACATATTTTCTTTAGGCATTGCAATATAATCTTTAAAACGTTTTGGCATTGGACGATATTTTGAATGAATAAGACCAATTGTTAAATAACAATCTTGAACTGTATCAACAAAAACACGCAAAGCCAAAATATCATAAATATCACTAAAACGTTTTCCGTTATCCATTTTATTATACAAACTATGAACTGATTTAACACGGCCTTTAATTTTAAAATTAATTCCATTTTCCGTTAGAATATCTGAAATACTTTGCTTCATTTCTGTTAGCAACTCATTTAATTCCTCACGCGAAGCATCTAACTTTTCCAAAATATCATTATATACATCTGGTTTTGTATATTTCAAACATAAATCTTCTAATTCACTCTTAACACTATTAATTCCTAAACGATGGGCAATAGGTATTAAAACAGTTATCGTTTCATTAGCTTTTTGTTTTTGTACCTCTGGTGGTAATGCGTAAATTGTTCGCATATTATGTAAACGATCAGCTAATTTTATAAATAAAACACGTACATCCTCTGATAAACCAACTAAGACTTTTCTCAAATATTGAGCTGAAGAATCCTTATCATCAGCTAATTCCAGTTTATTAATCTTACTAATACTAGCGATAATTCTTTCAATTTCTTCGCCAAATTCTTCTTTAATTTCATCAAGCGTTGTATCACTATGATTTACCGTTTCATGTAGCAAAGCACAAGCAATAGTTATATAATCACAATTCAAATCCGTAACAATATTAGCAACTTCTAAAGGGTGTGTTATATAAAGATCTCCATTCAAACGTTTTTTATCTCCATGCTTTGCCAATGCAAAAGCATAAGCATGATTAATTACTTCTAATTCTTCATCATTTTTAATAACTTTAACCAATTTAGCATACAATTCATCATAAGTAATAGGTTTTTCATATCCAGTTTTTTCCATTTTGTTCACTCCTATTTTTTATTTTTTTAATTTAGGTAATTCTATCGAATCTTCTTTATATTGATTAACTATTTTATTTCTATAGTATAAATCTATTAACTTATCCTCAGTATTTAAAATATCATCAACTATATCACACAAAGCTAACGCTTTTTTACCATTCCATTTTATTTCATTAACAGCATTCCATATATCATGTAAAGGAATATAACTATAACCAAGCTTCGCCAATTCTTTCTTTTTACACTTTAAAGCTGGCGTAACTCGTAAATACAATTCTTCCGCTGAACCAAAATACAATTCATCCATAAAATCACCCGAATAATCTATTTCCCAAGATAATTATATAACAAAAGGAAAAACTTATAAAGGAGAAAAGTTAAATGAAAAGCACATTTTTTAAATCAACCCTTATTTTATTAATAGGTGGCTTTTTTACTAAATTAATTGGTTTATTAGTCAAAATAACTTACACAAGAATAATTGGTACCGATGGTCTAGCTTTATATGCTTTAGTATCACCAACCTACTCTCTTTTAATTACACTAGCTAACTTTAACATGCAATTAGCTATCAGTAAAAAGATTAGTAGTGGTTCCCAAAGCAAACCTATCATTATTAATGCATGTTACATTATGTTCTTTTTAAATACTATTTTAATTCTAACTACCTTCATTTTAAAAGACTTTATAAGTATAACACTTTTACATAACAAAGATACTTTATATCCTCTTCTTGCTTGTTCCTTAACTCTGCCTTTTATCTCTATCGGTTATATTATTAAAGGTTACTTTTATGGCAAACAAAAAATGACGCCCCATATGATAAGTAACGTCATTGAACAAACCATTAAATTAATTATTCTTAACCTAGTCTTACCCTATGTTATAAAAAGAGGTATTATCGTAAGTGTAACTGTCTTAATTTTAATAAACATTGTAACTGAAACAACTTCTATTATTGTCTTTCTTTTCTTTTTACCTAACCATATCAAAATAAAAAAAGAAGACTTAAAATATATTAAATCAACTAGTCAAGAAATTTTAAAAATAACAATTCCAACTATTAGTGGCCGCTTAATTGGTAATATTGGTTACTTTTTTGAACCAATTATTTTAACCAAAGTCTTACTTCTTACTAATAATTCTATCGCTTATATCACTAAAGAATATGGTATTTATAATGCTTATTCTATTAGTTTATTATTGTTTCCATCCTTTTTTATCAGTGCCATAAGTAACTCACTTTTACCAGAAATAAGTAAATTACATAGTACAAATAAACATACTCTAGTAAAAAAACGTATCAAGCAAGCTCTTCTATGTTCTTTAGGAGTTGGTCTAATTTGTACTATCTTTATCTACTATAATAGTTCTTTTCTCTTAGATAAACTTTATAAAACAAAAGAAGGTCTTAATTACATTAAAATTCTCGCTCCCTTCTTTATTCTCTTTTACTTAGAATCCCCTTTAACAAGTACTTTAATTGCTTTAAATAAAATAAAAACTTGTACCTTTATTTCTACAACTGGTATCTTTTTAAAATTAATTATTTTAGCTATTCTTGGTTTCCTTGGTTTTAAAATATATTCATTAATCTATGCTGAAATAATCAATATCATCTATGTTACTTTCCTAGACTTCATTTTCTTAAGAAAAGCCCTCAAATAACTTAACTTTTCCTAATTACATAAATATGTTCTTTATTATAAAAAGCATAAAAAACATTTTTCAATTCTATCCCATTATGTTCTAAGTTTTTTCTTAACCAACTTTCAGTCTTGCCGATATTCATTAAAGTTTCTTTTTGAATCACACCTTCTAAAACCAAAGACAACGGAATAGGTTTAGCTCTTTTTAATAAGTCATACTTAAAGATTGATAATTTTCCATTTGGTTCTAAGAAAGCATAATTAACATCTTCAATTGAATCAATTCCCCTTTGACGTAATTCTAAAAGTAAATCATCTAAGCTATACCTTTGACTAACCAAATTATTATAAATGAGCTTTCCCTGGTTTATTATAATAGTTGGTTTCCCACCAAATAAACGATTAAATTTCCTTGATTTAACACTAACAAATCCTAAAACAAGTTCAACTGCGACTAAAAGAGCAATTGGAACGATCGTCAAAAAAATATTATCTTTATAATTTTCTATACTTATAGCCACCAATTCAGCCACTAAGATTGAAACTATTAAATCAATTATTCCTAATTGTCCAACTTCTCTTTTGCCCATTATACGATACGCAAAAGCAATAAAGAAATAAAAGAAAAGAGTTCGAAAAATGATTTGTCCCATTTTATAATCACCTATTTTTATTATGGTAATATTTTTTTATTTTAAACATAAGAATTATTAGGTGATCATATGAAATATTTAAAAAAAATAAAATTCCTTTTACCTTTTGTTATTTTTATCTTAATTTTTACGCTCTTTTTAAGTTTAATTAACTTCATCATTCCTCAAAGTATTAACTTAAACAAAATATTAATTCTAATTTGCTTTAACTTATATCTTCTTA
This sequence comes from uncultured Mycoplasmatota bacterium, assembly GCA_900552975.1. Lineage (GTDB taxonomy): Bacteria > Bacillota_I > Bacilli_A > RF39 > UBA660 > Coprovivens. Next base: position 29,514 of record UWSL01000001.1, read on the forward strand.
TTTACAATATCAATGTTGGAAAAACTTTAGAAAATAACGCTTATTTAAATGGTCTTAAAGTAAGTGGTATTACCATTCTTATTTTATACCTCATAGGAAGTCTTCTTACTTCATTCAAAATATCCATAGCTCGTTTAATTTATTATTTAATTATTTCTTTAAGTATAATTTTAGGAAATGTTATTGGTATCAATAAAAAAAGGTCATAAAAAAAACAGAATAATCTGTTTTTTAATTCTTTAAATAATCTAATATTTTATTAATTTCTTCTTCAGTTAATGAAACATCTTCACCAACTAAACCAATTACTGGTCTTAAACCATCTTCACTATGGAAATCAGAACCAATAGTAGCTAATAGATTATGTTTTTTAGCAAATTCATTCCATAAAGCACATTCATTAATTTTTTTATCATAGCGATCAACATAAACGTAATTAGCCTCAATAGCATCTATTCCCATCTCACGAACAACATTTTCTATGTCTTCTTCTGTTACACCATCTTCATATTTATAAGCAACTGGATGTGCTAATACTACTTTTCCACCAGCAGCTCTTATTAAATCAGCAGCTTCTTTTGGTGAGATAGATTCTTTTTTAGCATAAGCAGGGCATCCTTCATTCATAATAGTCTCAATAAATTCACCCTTACTTGGAATATGACCAAAATTATCTAAAAGTATTTTTTCATTTTGTGCATTACCAATAACATCTAACGCAATATGAGCCTTAGTAACCGCTTCAATTTTATCAAGTTCTGCAACATTAACTACATATCCTAAAGATTCTAACTTGGTAGCTACATCATATAAATAATTATGACGAGCATTTTTTAACTTATCTAATCTTCCTCTAAACTCTTGATTATTTAAATCATAATTATAACCTAAAACATGCATTCCACGTTTATTATATTTAGTTGATATTTCAACAGCAGGAATAAGTTCAATATTTTTTTCCTTAGCATAAGCAAATAACTCATCAGTATAAGCATCAATTGTATCGTGATCAGCAATTGATAACACTGAAACATTATTTTTTACTGCTGTATCAATTACTTCTTTTGGTGTTAAAATTCCATCAGATACTGTTGTATGAATATGTAAATCTATTATTTTGTCCATTTATTAATCCTTCTTTCATAACTCTTTTTTAATTCAGGAGTTTCAAATCTTCTTTTTACTGAATCTGGAGCAACTCTTCCCAACATTTCTTTTAAATCTTCTTCTGTAAAAGACTTATTTATCAAAGTTCTTGAATCTTGTAATTTTTGCATCAAAGATGGTGTCCAATTAAATGGTGTTAAACTATATAAATAATCTAAGATAAAATTATAAGCCATATCATCATGTTGCCAAGTTTTTCTTAAAGAAGTTGGATGAATAGGTAAATAAGGTACATTATCATTTTCAGCAACACCAAGCAAAGTAAATGGTACACTTTCTAATAATCCGGCCATTTTTGAATATTCAATAATATGAACATCCAAAGGTAAATAAATTTTAGGCATTTCACCTTTTTCAATTTTATTAGCTATTTCAGAAACTTTATTTACTGTCCCGACAGGATCAATATCTGAAGTATGCATATCAAAAGCATTAAAAACTTCAATCATTTTCTTTTTAGCCGCCTCAACTTGCGTATCTTCACAAATCATCCACATATCAATATCTGGCAAACGATTAACTACTTTACGCGGTTTAACCGAATCTTTAACCATTGGACAAGGTTTACATATTTGTTTTAAATCTGGCATTGTAGCACCTTTTTCTTTTAAACAATCTTCACAAGGCCAAACATCATAATCAGCTGCTTCTTTAACTAGTTCATCATTATATCTTATTTGTTCTTGGATAACTGGTAAATTTCCTTGCATTCCATTATCTAAAGTATAAAATGGATAGCCTGTTCCAAATGATCCACAGTATCCTGGCATACGCTCCATAATATGATTAATCATTTCAATGTTTTTTATTATATATTGTTTTTTCAACTCCGTATTATTTTTTTCAAATATTGTTGACGCATTAGCTGCCTTTTCACATATATTCATAAAAATCCCCCTCTTATTACCTAACTTATACCATAAAATAATAAATTTGGCAAAAATATCTCTCTTTTAAAAAGAATTATTTTATATCCTCTTTCTTATATGGTAAACCCTTTTCACCATAATAATCTTTTATAAATTGTTCACGATATTCTAAAAGTCTATCTTCTTTTATAGCTTCTCTTAATTCTTCTGTTAAATGAATTAAATATCTTATGTTATGTATAGACAATAATCTTGCTCCTAAAGTTTCATTAGCAACAATCAAATGTCTAAGATAAGCTTTACTATACTTACTTCGACATGTATAACAATCACAATCTAATGACAAAGGACTAAAATCATCTTTATATTTTGCATTTTTAATGTTAATTTTGCCATATTTTGTTAATGCATGACCATGTCTTGCTAAACGAGTTGGACTTACACAATCAAAAATATCAACACCACGACAAACATTTTCCACAATATCAATTGGATCACCTACACCCATTAAATATCTAACCTTATCTTTAGGTAAATATTTTGTAGCATAGCCAACCATTTTGTACATTGTTGGTTTATCTTCACCAACACTTGTTCCCCCAATTGAATATCCATCAAAACCAATCTTAGTAAGTTCTTCTACACAATGGCGACGTAAATCCTCGTATTCACCACCTTGAACAATGCCAAACAATGATTGTCTTTCATTATTAAAAACATCCTTACCTCGTTTAGCCCACCTTATCGTACGTTCAACACTTTGCTTACAATAATCATAAGTTGCAGGCCAGCCAATACACTCATCAAAACTCATAGCAATATCACTATCTAATTTATTTTGAATTTCAATTGATTTTTCTGGAGTCAATAATAAATTATCACCATTTAAATGGTTCTTAAATTTTACTCCTTCTTCACTAATATCTTTAGGTTTAGCTAAACTAAAAACCTGAAAACCACCACTATCAGTTAAAATAGGACCATTCCAATTCATAAATTTATGTAAGCCTCCAGCTTTATCAACAATATCTTCCCCAGGTCTTAACCACAAATGATAAGTATTAGAAAGAATAATACCAGCTTTGACATCTTTTAGTTCCTCTACGCTTAATGTTTTAACAGTTGCTTCAGTCCCCACTGGCATAAACATTGGCGTTTCATACGTTCCATAATTAGTTTCGATTGTTCCTAATCGTGCATAAGTATCCTTTTCTTCTTTTAACAAGTTATATTTAATTTTCATTTCATCACTCCTATAAAATCTCCTAAATTATAACACATCTCTTTCAATAACACCCTTTAAAAAACATTTTTTATAGTGATTCTTGCTTTTTTTTCATAATAACGTATAATAAAAGACAAAAAAAGGGGGATAAATTTATGATCTATGGCACAAACGTTGATTACTTACGAAAAAAATTTTATGAACAAAGTAATACCTTTAACAATCTTCAAAGTATCAAACGCGAAACTATCGCCAAAATAAATGGTGATGTTGAAAGGTTAACTAATCTTTGGAAAAAAAGAACACTTCCAACTAATCCTTACGTTGAAGCGTTAAAAGTAGTTGCTCAACGACAAGGTGAATTTGCTAATTTTGATGAAAAGATCATCTTCTTAATAAAATGCGCTGACCCATCTTTAGAAGCTTTAAAAATTTATTTATCTTACAATATAAAAAATAGTAAAGAAATTGAGCAATTAGCTAATGGTGATTCTAACCTTAAAGAAAAATTATTAAAAGAGCGCTCTGAACTTGTCAAAAAATATCAAACTGAATTATTTGAGAAGATCGGTATCAATGATACCAGATTAGCTTTTTATGAACAATATTATAAAAGATTATTTGTTTCCAGACAAACCAAACAAAATCCTATAAAAAAAGATTATTCTCGTAATTTTTTCAAAGACGCTCAATCTATCGACAATTTCTCAATAAATCAAGAAAGATTTACAGAAATAAAAGAAAAAGCTCTTCATTTTAAACATTTACTACCAGAAACTTATCAAAGTACCACTACTATTTATAAAATATTAGACTCTACTAGTGAGCTACAATTAAAAACAAAAGAAGAAGCTTACATTTTCTTTATTCTTACCTGTGATGAGGCTCTTACTACTTTACGAATCTTTGAAGAAGAAGCAACTTGGTCTAAAATAGAAGAAAGATGTTTAGAAGAACTATCTTTCTTCTATAAAGAACTACCTAGGTTAGAAAAATTATATTATTATCAATATGCACCTGAATTAGAAATAAGTCCATGGTTATCTAAAAAGAGTAATAACTAATCCGTTATTACTCTTTTATAATTCATTATCTGTTATAAACATTGCATCGCCAAAACTAAAGAAACGATATTTATTAGCAATAGCTTCTTGATAAGCTTGCAAAATATTTTCGCGACCGGCCAAGGCTGAAACTAACATAACTAAAGTTGATTTTGGTAAATGAAAATTAGTAATTAAACAATCTATTCCTTTAAAAGTATACCCAGGATAAATAAAAATATCGGTATTACCACTACAAGCAACAAAATGACCATCATTCTTACTAGCAATAGTTTCTAAAGTACGCGTACTCGTTGTTCCCACTGCTATAATACGACGACCGTCTCTTTTAGCTTCATTCAAAATATTAGCCGTCTTTTCATCCATTACATAGAATTCACTATGCATATGATGTTCTAAAATATTTTCCACTTCAACAGGTCTAAAAGTTCCAAGTCCAACATGTAATGTTACAAAACACACTATAACACCCATCTTTTCAATTTCTTTTAATAATTCTTCCGTAAAATGTAAACCTGCTGTTGGAGCAGCTGCACTACCAATATTTTTAGCATAAACAGTTTGATAACGATCCTTATTTTCTAATTTTTCATGAATATAAGGAGGCAATGGCATTGTTCCCAATTTATCTAGTATTTCCATTAAAATACCATCATAACTCAATTTAACTTGAACCATACCTTCATCTAATTTTTTCGTAACGGTTGCTTTTAACATCCCATCACCAAAGCTAACAATTGTTCCTACCTTTAAACGCTTCGCTGGTCGTGATAAACATTCCCAAGTATCATTTCCAATATCTTTTAAAAGCAGTAATTCAATAACTGCACCTGTTTCTTCTTTTACACCAATTAAGCGTGCTGGAATAACCTTAGTATCATTTAAGACTAAAACATCACCTTTTTTTAAATAATTAACAATATTATAAAAATGTTCATGTTTTACTTTACCATTATTTTTATTTAAGACTAATAAACGAGAACTACTGCGATCCTCAAGGGGCGTCTGTGCAATTAGTTCCTTCGGTAAATCATAATCAAATTCTTCAATATTCATCAAATCACCTCAATATCAACCATCATAACACTTTCTTAAACAATTGCAAAGTTAATTTACTCACTTAAGTAAGTAATGATTCTTCATCTATTTTCCCATCTAAATCTTCATTTTTATATTCTTCTTTTTGAATTAAAAACTCATGCAAATTAAAAGCTACTTGTTCAGGTAAAATTTCTTCTAGCTCTTCAAGAGAAGCTTTTTTTATTTTACTAACACTACCAAATTTCTTTATTAAAGCTTTCTTTCGAACAGCTCCTATTCCCTCTATTTCGTCTAAAACACTGCTAATACTTCCTTTACTTCGTAAGGTACGATGATAATTTATCGTAAAGCGATGGACCTCATCTTGCATCCTTGTTAAATAATGAAAGACATTGCTTGTTCGATCAAGTTCAATTACATTCAAATCAGTATTTAACAAATCATTAGTTCGATGATGATCATTTTTCTTTAAACCAACAACCCTAATCGTTAAATGTAAAAGCTCTAATACTTCCATCGCTGCTCTAATTTGATTTTCCCCACCATCAACAATTATCAAATCAGGTAACATTGTTTTTTCAACCATCGCTCTTTGATAACGGCGATAAATAATTTCTTTCATTGTATTATAGTCATCATTAACATCTACTGATACTTTATACTTACGATATTCATTACGAGCCGGTTTACCATCAATAAAGACAACCATTCCCGAAACAGCAAAAGTTCCGAAGAGATTCGAATTATCAAAAACATCAATCCTATATATTGAGTCCATTCCTAATATGTTGGCTAATTCTTCATTAGCAATAGTTGTTCGTTTTTCATCTTTAACAATCTCTTCAAACTTATTATGTAAATTCAATTTAGCATTATCATAAGCCATTTTAACTAAGTCTTTCTTAACTCCTTTTAAAGGTGCCAAGATATTTGTCTTAACAACACTCTTAATATTCTCAACATTCAAATCATCCGGTACTAAGATTTCCTTAGGAACCTCATTTTTCATATAAAATCCTGCAATAAAATATTCCACTTCATCTAAAACATCTAAATTAAGAGGAAATATAACATTCTTATGGTTTAGTAATTTACCATTTCTAATAAACAAGATTTCAATCGAAAGATACCCATTATCAACATAATAACTTATAACATCACGGTCAACAAAATCATGTAATTCAACCTTTTGCTTGGCTAAAACAATATCAATATATTCTAATTCTTTTTTTAATTCCAAAGCCATTTCAAAGTTTAAATTCTCACTATAAAAGTTAATTTTTTCCATTATTTTATCTTGTAAGAAACTCGTCTTACCATGTAAAAAATCTAATATTTCTTGTTCCATCTGCATAACTTTTTCGTTATCTACTCGTTTACTACAATATCCTAAACATTCTCCAATATGGTAATATAAACAAACATCTTTAGGTGATCCTTCACACTTTTTTAAAGGATACAATCTATTTAATAAATTAACAATTCTTCGCGCTGCATAAGCATTTGGATAGGGTCCAAACAACTTTTTATTATCTTTCTTTCTTATATTTAAATATCTTGATACTTTTAAACGTGGATAAGGTTTTGATATATATTCAATATATGGATAACTTTTATCATCCATTAACATAATATTATACTTTGGCTGAAATTTTTTAATTAAATTAATTTCAATTATAAAAGCTTCTAGTTCTGATGAAGCAACAATATATTGAAAATCATCTATTAACGAAACCATTTTAGCTGTCTTACCAGTATGAACTCGATTAAAATAAGAAGAAACTCTCTTATGTAAATCTTTCGCTTTTCCAACATAAATAATTACACCATTTTTATCTTTCATCTGATAAGAACCAGGTTTATGTGGTATCAAAGCTAATTTTTCTTTAAACTTCTGCTCCATTTTCTTTCATCCCCTTTTGTAATAAATAACTATAAAGGCCTTCACATCCCCTAACTATTTCTTTATAAGCAGTTTCAAAATCTCCAGTATACCAAGGATCCTCAATATCTTTAATATTATCTGTATATTCTAACAATAAATGTACTTTATTTAAATAATCATTACCAATTATTCGGTTGACATCTTCCTTATTTTGCTCATCCATAACTATAATATAATCATATAATTGATACTCATCTTTCTTCAGTTGTGCAGCTTTATGACTCTCACAAGTAACCCCTTTTTCTAATAATTTTTCTTTAGCTTGGGGATATATTCCATTACCTATTTCACAAATACTAGTTGCTCGTGAAGCACAACTAAACATATATCTCTTATTATTTTTATAAATCACATCTTTAAAAATCATTTCTGCCATTGGACTACGACATATATTACCATAACAAACAAATAAAATATTATACATAGTATCACCTCTCCAAATTATAACACATAAAATTATAATTCCAATTTATAAAAAATAACATAACTCAGAACATACAAAAACCCCGTCTTTATATAACGAAAACGAGGCTTTTCCATAATTTCATCTTCAAAATTCAAAAAAAGGATTATTTTTGAATTTTTTTTAAAATCAATTCATCACTTTCCATAGAATTTAATTTATTATGAACCATTTCTTTTAAGCATTCCGGTGAAACTTCATCAGTAAAAGAATTTATATCACTTTCAATTAAATACTTAACATAACTTAAATTATCATTTTTATCATATTTTTTTACTACTTTTAAACCTTCTTGTAAAGAAAGTAATTTTTCTTTTTCTTCCATCATAATGTAACACCTTCACTTTTTTTCATTTCCTGTAATTGTTCCACATATTCTTTTATCTTTACAATTGCTATATCACGTCTTTTTAATATTGCATCAAGTAAATCTTCACCATGTTGCTTAGCTAATTTATAAGCATAATCTTTAAAAATATTTTTATATTCTTCATCAGTTAACAAATTTACTTTTTCTATTGTATCTAAAATAACCGACAAATCAAGACTTACCTCACCTTTTTTATATCTATCAAACAAGATTTGATAAATAGGAATACGAGCCGTTCCATTAGGTGTATATGAAAAGTCAGGATTTAATGAATTAGGATCACTTATAAATCTAAATGACTGTTCTTTATCTATTCCTCGAACATTGTTATTAGCATCGACAATAAAATTACCAACAAAACAGTCAAAATTACATAACAAGAAATCTACTACATATTCTCTTAATAAAGCATCCGTATAATGTTGCTCTAATTCTCCCCCATTTTGAACCCATTTTTCTAAAATATGAGCATTTTCATTACTAAAATCAATTAATTCTTGCTTTGATAATTTAATATTACCACCAAAACTCTCTACTTTAACAGCTGTTTCTGGGGAAAGAAATTCCTGTAATTTTGAAGCTGCTGCTTGTATTTCAGCCCTAAATGGTTGTGAAGCCAGTTTTTGTTTATCAACTGCTGGCTTTAGAAGATAATTTTTTTCACCTTCTTGATACTTATACATAATTCCAGATTCTCCCAATGCCGCTTCTTCTAACTTAATAATTTCCTCTTTCGCGAAAGTATTCAAAGTTAACAAACTCTTTCTAAATATTTCAATCTTTTTCAGACTTTTTTTAGCAGTTGGCAAATCAACAATTATCAAATTGACCATCGCTTCCATTTCAATTAAAGATTTATATAATTCTTCAAAAGAAATTTCTTTATTACGATATTTTTCATTTAATATTTCTGTACAATCAGTAATTTTCTTTTCAATTGTACTTATATCATGGCACACTTTTATTCCATCAAAGAAGATATCTTCCATCGCTTCTTTCGTTGGTTTTTCTTTAAACTCAGCCAACGCCTTATCTGCACGAGCTTTTTTTCTATCATCATAAGCTTTTACATTAAACTTAATTATTGGTATATCAACACCCAAAAATTCTGAAAAATATTTTGCAGCACGAATTGTCTCCTCATTAGGTTTAGCACCGACACAAGCAAAAGCACAAGGCAACATTCCTTCTCTAAACCCAGCTACTTCGTTATATTCACCATTTTTATAACAACTACATTGATTTAGACCATCAATTGTTGTAAAAGCATTTTTATCAGCTGTAGGTTCTATCTTATAGCCACCATGTTCAACAAATAAATCACGTCCATCCATAAATAATAAAAATTTTTCTGGTAAATTATTAAATAAATAAATCACTCCACATTCATTAGTATTATTCAAAAACCAAAATCCTTTATCAGAAATAGAAGAAGTAGATAACGTTGAAGCACCCTCTAATTTAGTCCATAATGATGGATCTTGTTCTAACTTATTCTTAAAACCTTGCATACTTTTATCATAAGAATATATTCGATGAGCTAAGAAGTTAAATTTTTCACTATCCATTTCAATAATTGTGACTCCGTATGGATTATCAACAGCATCTTTTTCTAATCTTTTACTTTTAATATCAGTAATCTGCGTAAGATGAGCATTAAACTGATAATTATAAAGCATTCTCGTCTTAGCAATAATTTCTCTTACATCATTAGCAAAATCAATTACATTTCCATTTTTATTAATAAATGTTGCCATCAATTCACGTAACTCAGTAACATTATGGGATTCAATAATTCTTTCCATTAAAGTAATAATACTTACATCTTTTTTATTATAAAAACATTTTTTAAAAATCTCCGATGCTTTCTCTAAACCATACTTTTCTATTATATCAGTTCTAATAGTCTTTAAATTTACATAATTATTTAATTGAAAATTATTAAATTCTTTTTCTAAATCATTATAATTTACATAACCAAATAATGTTGCTAAAGCATTTTTCAATTCTAAAACATTTTGTGCTTGTAACTTTTGTTGCCAAAATTCTTTTGTAACAACATCAAATCTTTTTAATTCATCTAATGTCTTTATTTGATAAATATTTTGCCCAACAATTATTTTCTTCAAATTTTCTAAATCAATACTTGATATTTTTCCAGAGTTATCCAATACATCTAAAATTAATTCTTTTACTTCCTTAAAATTACGAAAAGCATAATGAACTTTTTTATCATCATTTTCAAAAATACCATATTCATTTATAAGATTATAATAATCTACTACTAATCTTTGATTATTACCTTTTATTTCATCACACAAAACTGCCGCAGCCGGTGTATTATACTTAATAAGATCTTTAACAAAATCAACACCAAATAATGGATAAATATATTTTACAACATCGTAACTAAAGATTGGATTTTTCTCTAAAGTATTTAATTTACCAGTTGCTTTTAATATAATTGAAGCATTGGCTAAAACTTCTTGAATATCTTCTTTAAAGAAATCTATTCCAACCTTTGGTAAAAACATAACTATTTGTTTAAAATCAACGCACTCTAAATTTTCATTTTCAAAGTTAGTTACATTAGCAAATATTTCTTTTAACCTTACATCATTTTTATCTAAAACATCTTCATCCTTAATATTAGCTAATATATATGAAACAACATACTGACAATCTTTAAAATTAGTTACATCAAAGCTATCAAAATGAATCAATTTTAAAACTTTAGGCAAAGTCATATTTTCAAAAGCAATTTTAGTTAAATCCGTAACTTGACTATACATTTCCGCAGTAAAATACTCATCAGGAGCCATAAATAAAGCTGCCGGATTAGTTTTTAAAGCCGCAATAATAAGTTCTTCATCTAACTCTATTTTTTGCACAATCATGTCCAATAAATTACCATTTATTCCTAAAGCCTTTACTGCTAATTTATGAAAATTAATATTTTCTACTGAAAAATCAAAAATCAAATTAACATTAACATCTAATAATTTATTGCATATATCAAAATCACTTTTTAAATTATCAGGTAAATACTCATAAACACATCCCATATTGTAATTAACTAACTTTAAAGCAGTCTCTTTATCTGTAACTAAATTTGGAATATAAGTAAATACAATCGGATACTTTAACAAATTAGCTTTAGCAAATTCAATTATTTTATTACTAGTATGATCAACATACTTAAAAACATTTTCATTGGCAGCTAAAGCTATTTCAAGTATTTCCAAATCATTTTGAAAATCTTTATTTAGTAAACTATAAACCCTAGATATTCGATCACTAGCAATATTAGTTATTAACCTTAAAACAAGATTCCTATCTTTTAAAATATCCGGAAAATAAATATACAACTCTGGATATTTATCAATATTATCTTTGGCAAATTGGTATAATTCATCATCATTAATATCAACATAGTCTATATAATAGAAAGGAGCATCAGCAAAGTATCTTTTAGCTAGTTTTTTCTGCATCGTATCAGTTACAACTTTTTTATCAAAACTATTTAAAAGCCAACAAAATACCTCTTTTCTCTTTAATGAATCAATTGTATCTAAAATTTTTTCTATTTCAGTTAAACCTTCTTCTGTTTTAAGCAAACAATCAATTTGATAAAAAATTGCAAATTCATCTTTAGTCGAAAATTTATAACTATTAAATCTATCAAAATCTATACCATAAGCATCTATTATCTTTAATACATTTTTATTAGTATTAAAAGTTAATCTTTTAATACTATAACTTTCATAAAGAAAACTAATTATATCTCTTTGATAAATATCATCAATTAATTCTTTAAACAAATTATTAAATGGACTATCCTCATTAATTATTAATCTATCTGCTAAGTACAATAATTTTTCCATTCCTAAATTAATTAAAATTTCCTTATCAATCATCTTATTATTTAATAAACCAACTCTAATAATATTTGGATCAGAAATAAAAGAAAATTCATATCCCTTCAAAAGAGCATTATTAATAAATTCGTCAGATAAATAATTAGAACCAAAATCTATTATATTTGGATAAAAATCTAAAACTCCTTCCATAACTTCTTTTGTTATAAAACGTTTATCTAAATATTTTAATAATTCTGGGTTAACTTTAATAAGTTCAACTATAGAATTTGTTTCAATATCATTAAACAATGAAAATGCACATAATTCTGGATTCTTTTTAGCTAAAGCTTTTAATAAATCAAGATTTTTTCTTTTTTCTACATCTAATAATTTAAATACATCAGGAGTATCTTCTATATATTTACAAAGTATTTCATTATCATTTAATATTTCTGGAAAAAAGATAACATATCTTGGATTATTACCTAACCTGATTTTTAAATATTCTAATTCTTCCTTAGAAAAATTAATTTTCCTTAAATAAAGATTAAAATATCTATTTTCTAAGATCTGTTCTTCTGGGAAATATCCTCCAAGTAATGCTCTTTTTAAAACATCTTCTTCAATCTTATTACTATAGTAAGAAACAAAATTATAATGTCCTTTCATAACCATTTTTCTTATGATATATAGTTTAACGTCAGAAGAAACACGATATGATTTAGCTAACTCTTCAATTTTTTCCAACGAAAGACTATTAAAAATTTTATCTAAAAAAATCTTATTATCTAAAACTGAATCAATATCTATGATATTAAACATATTATAATCTTCTTTTGGTAACATTTTAATTAATATATTAAAATCTATATGAATCTTTTTCTGCAATTTTTTTATATTTTCAGCAGAATAACCATTCTTATACATAACAAAAAATAACTTTGTTGCGTCAATAAAATACATCGCATATTCTGTATCAATTACATTAATTAAAGTATTAACAAGTTCTTCTTCATTTTCTTTAGTAGCAAATTTACTTATAACATTCCCATTAAAAACAGGATATTTTTTAAAATCTTCAAAAGTATAACTACTACTTAATAACTTCATTGCATTAGTATTTTCAATTTTTTTAAAACGCGTAAAAATTGTATAATTAGCATCATCAATATATTTGTCAATTAATAAAGTAACAAACTTACTATAATCAGCCAATTCTTCATTCGGTAAACCACCATTTAAAAAACTATAATATGAATCGACCAATTCATCTATTTTTTCTGAGTACATCACATTTGACAAATGTTTAATTCCACGTGAATCACCATGATTTAACATATACATAATTGTTTTTACATTCATATCAAACGAACCATCTATCAAAGAACATAACTCATCATATGACATACCACCTAATATAGCTTTTTCAATAAGATTGATATCTTTATTTTTACTTATTATCTCTTTCAAATAAGAAGAATTTCTATCTAGATATTTTTCCATTAAAACAGGTATATTTTTAATATTTTCCGGTAACTTTAAATATTCTTCATAAGTCAAATTATCTAGTCCCATTTTAGTAAGTGTATCTGAAGTTATGATAATAGAATTTTTATTTTTTTCATCCAAAACATCATAATGTCCTTCTTTAACAAATTTATATATCCAAGCTAAAGATAAAGAAAAATCACCAAAAACTTCTTTTGCATTTAAATATAATTCATAATTAACTTTATCATAATATTTATCAGCTAATTTATCACTATAGACTAATAATAGTGGTAAAAATTCCCCATTTTCTATAAATGCTTCAATTAAAATATCATTTTTTTCACTTTTGCTAAAATGTTTTTGAAAATCAACCGCTTTAAATCCTAGATCTATTAATCTCTTAGCTACCGGTAAAGAAATATCCAATTTTCCATCATCAAAAAAAGTCCATTTATCATACAATATTCCTCTAAGTAACGCTGTTCGTGCTTCAGTAACAGGATGTCCTAAACTATAATACTCATCTAAATTAACTTTTCCTTCTTTTATCAAGCTATAAACGTACTCAAAGCTTTTCAAATTGATTAAAGTATCAGGTAAATATTTAATTAATGAATAATCACCTTTTCCAGCTAAGTAATATATAAATTCAGGGGAATCAACGAGATTACTATAAGAATTTAATCTTTCTAGCGGAATTCCACTATTATCTATTATTTTAATAACTTCTTCATTAATTGCCCCACTTTTAGCATACATTAAAGCATCCATTTTACCTTCTTTCAAAAACTGTAAAAGAAGTGCTGAACTATTTTGATATGCTCCTCCATATAAAGAATAATCAGAATAAGAAAAATTAGCCATTTTAACTAATTCGTCTGACGGATTACTAGCAAAAATTAATGCTTTACTTCCACCTATTTCAATTAATCTTTTTACTACAGCATCATCATTTAAAATTGAAATTTCTTCACCAACAAAATAATTAGTAACTATTAAATCAAAAAAAGCATTAAAATCGAAATTATCAAATTTACTAAGTTCAGTTAATATTTTTTTTAACTTTTCATTTTTCATATATGTATATGTACCAAAATATTTATCTAACCATTTATATTGACCTTTCGTAATTTCGGCAGCAATTAAATAAGGTGCAACATCAAATTTCCTGTTTAATATCGACTCTCTAAATTCTGGATAATCATTATATAATTTTATCTGAACGTCATCAAGAAGATAATACTTTTCAACAATTGTTTTTAAAGAAATACCTTTACTAAAAAAATATTCTAAATCATTCACTTCAAAAGCAAATCCATCATTAAGCAATTTATCTTCATCTAAATAATATTGATCTAAAATTTTGCGATAAAAAGCATCCGAAACAAAAAATTTAGTAAGTAGTAAAAACTCCATATTTTCTGAAACATTTAGTTTTTCAAAAAAAACTTTGTCATTTTTATATTTATCTAGAAAAGAAAAATATTTTAGATGAATTTTTTCACGATAATTTTCAATTATTTTTGTAAAGTCATCAAATAATGAATCAATTTCTAATCCATACTCTTCTAAAATTTTTTTTACACTTTCTTCATCTAATAGTTCTAACATTTTCTTTATATCGTCTTGCATAGTCTCAACTCCTATTATAACTAATTATATCATACAATATATAAACTCCAAAGTACCATATGGTATAATAAATAAAAGAGGTGTCCTTATGAAATTATTAAAAGAAGTAACTATTGAAATAAAAAAATCCAAGTTTATTGGTTTATGTTATGAAATATCATCACCAGAAGAAGCGAAAAAAATCATCGAAGATTTAAAAAAAGAACATAAAAAAGCTCGGCATATTCCCTATGCTTACAAAGTTAATAACACAGCCAAAAAAACTGATGATAAAGAGCCATCTAACACAGCTGGATTACCTATATACAATATTTTGGAAAGAAAAAATTTAAGCAATCATTTAATTGCTGTTATAAGATATTTTGGTGGCGTAAAACTTGGAGCTGGTGGCCTAACAAGAGCCTATAGCGAAGCTGCTAATGAAGCATCTAAAGACATTTAAAATAAGAAATTTAGAAGTGATTTGAAGAAAATCTACACGAAATAAAAAGTGTGTAAATTTTTTGATGGCAAGAAAATATAGACATTTTACGAAAGAAAAAAATTAAAAAAGAAGGAGGATAACGGAATGTTTCATTCTTTATTGCTGCATATAGTACTGAAATTTTAGTATCGTGTATTGGTAAATCACTAAATAATGATTTATAAAATACAATTTAAATTTATTAAAAAATAGTGATTATAAATTAGATGATGTAATACACACTCAAATCGTGGATGATATATAAAAGTAAAATATATAATACAAAAACCGCTGAAGTGAATCTTATTCCAAGTATGTCGGCTCCTTATACCTGCACACATAATCCCTGAATAGAAACACTCAACGGTCAATTTAAAGATTTCATCAAGAACAATTATCTCAAAAATCTTGATGAACTACAAATTGCCTTAAAACAATTTGTATACCATTGCATACTATATATAATAACGTAAAAATTAAGAATAAACTAAAAACTACACCAATTAATTATCGATGTAGTCATGTTTAGAAGTTTTTTATTTCGTGTAAAAATTTATTAAATCAATTCTCTTCTCTCTTTTTTATTACGCTATCATACTTTCCATTTCTTCTAAACTATGATACCCTACAACTTTTTTTACTTCTTTTCCATCTTTATAAATAATCATAGTGGGAACACTCATTATACCTAATTTTCTAGTTAATACTTCTAATTCATCAATATCAACTTTAAAAATTTTAATTTTACTACTTAGTTCTTCTAATACTGGTTCCATCATTCGACATGGACCACACCATGTAGCTGAAAAATCAACAATTAAATTTCCTTCTTTTATTTCTTTTTCAAATTCTTCTTCACTTGTTATTTTTTTTATCATTTCATCACCTATTCATATTTACTTATCAATTTACCAAAATTTGGAATATCAATTTTTCCTGATATTAATAATTCCTTAGCATTATCAATAGAAATTATTTTATTTTTTAATAAAATTTCCAATGCTGCATAATTAAAGTCTTTATTATTATCCCCCATTTTATAATCATTTATAAGTGCTGTCACATCAACAAAAGAACTTAAAGTTTTTCCTACTGTCTCATTTAGCACAGGCGTATTTCTAATATTATCCGCTATTGATGGTGATAATTCAATTCCTGCTATATTGGCGAATGATGTAAACATAAAGATTATAGCATATAAAATAACATAAAATTCCATAAAGCCAATAATAGCTCCCAATAATTCACTAGGTATTCCAAGTGACAATATAATCGAAAGCAACTTATCTACTAAAGTAGTAAAAACAGCTATTATTCTTAGTATTATGTATAATAACGATGCCGTTACCAAAAAAGCCAAAAATTCATATAAAAGAATATTTAAAACTGTTACACCAGCTAAAGGTCCACCAAAATTAAAAAATGGTAAATGCTTATAAAAAAATATCGAAATTGGATTTTTTAAAAAATAAGCCCCAAATAAAACAATTATTATTCCTAAAAAACTTATACAAGACTCATTAAAACCTCTTTTATATCCAAAATAAATTCCTACTACTAAAATAAAAAATATAAAAACATTTATTATTGCTGTTCCAGCATCAGGCAAATCATATAATAACAAATCAATCATCCTTTCTACTATGATTATATTATATATTTGATGAAATTTAAAGCAAAATATGTTAAGATAGCTATAGTTAAAAAGAGGTGTAATTGTGACAATAGTTTTTAAAATAAGTGATAATTTAAAAGATGACGTTATAAATTTTTATAAAGATCGTTTCTGTAGTAAAACTCCACCATATGCAGTTTTTCAAGTTAAAGATTTTGACTGTGTAATAACCCTTTATGAATCAGGAAAAATAATGTTCCAAGGTTTAGGAGCTGACATTGAAGCAAGTTATTGGATTGAACAAGAAAGAATTAAAAATAAACGTCTTATCGATCCTAATTCTCAAGACAAAAAAGAGAAAAAAAATAAAAAAGAAGAAATAAAACAATTTATTAATCTTTCTTCAGTTGGATCAGATGAAGTTGGAACAGGCGACTATTTTGGTCCTTTAGTAGTAACAGCATCATTTGTTCCCAAAGAACAATTTGCTTTCCTTGAAGAACTTGGTGTTAAAGACTCAAAAAAATTAACTGATGAAAAAATTATTAAAATTGCTCCTTCTATTATAAAGAACATTACTTATACAACTTTAGTTTTAGACAACAAAACATATAATGATTACCATAGTACTGATATAAATATGAATAAAATTAAAGCTATTCTACACAATAAATGTTTATTATCAGTTATAAAAAAAGATAACGTTAAATATGACAAAATTGTAGTAGATCAATTTGAGCCACCCAAAAGTTATTACGCTCACTTAAACAATGTTAAAGAAAAAGTTACTAACATAACTTTTTTAACTAAAGCAGAAGATCAATGTTTTTCTGTAGCCGCATCATCTATTATAAGTCGTTACATTTTTTTAAGAGAAATTAAAAAATTAGAAAAAAAATACGAAATAACTATCCCTTTAGGAGCAGGCGATACAGTAAATAAAGTTGCTCAAACAATCGTCGATAAATACGGAAAAAAAGAATTAGAAAATCTTGTAAAATTAAATTGTAAAATCATTTGCATATAATTATTCAACTAATTTATTGGGGAGATTAAATTGTACAAAGTTTTGCTCGTTGAAGATGATAACAGAATCCGCACAATGATTCAGAATTTTTTTAAGGTTAAAGGTTATAAATTTGAAATTGATTATGCCCTTGACGGCGAACAGGGGATAAA
>UWSL01000002.1 GCA_900552975.1 uncultured Mycoplasmatota bacterium
GCCGCCCTGCAGAACCTTTATCGATGGATACGGCGTATCCCCCGCCTGACGGAAGAACTCAATGCCACAGGCTACAACAAATACCGCCATTGCTACCTGAAACAGGAGGTGGAAATCATTGTGAAATACCTGGGAGAGCCTTAGCGGAAAAGAGAGCTGCGAAAGAAAAGCAGCACAAAAACGCACTAAAGTGTTTCCGGAAAACTCTTCCGTCTTTCAGGAAAAGACTATTATGTTTGGGAAAAAGACCTTGATGTTTTTCGAGAACATCAAGGTCTTTTTTCAGGGTGAATGCTATCGGGCGGACACACGGGACTGCCCTGAACCCCACACATACACCATAGAAATCCACCCACTCAAACCAACAAAAAAACGGTGCAGCGGAGGGTTTCACAGGTGCCCTCCCGGTGGTTGCGGTTATTTCCAATACGATTCACAATCAACAGACTGATTATCAACATAATGACATCTAACTTTGGGACCACTGGGACCAGGGCCCACCTTTATGAGTTTTTGAACCTGCATTTATAGAAATTACAACGTATATTCACCTATCATTCAACAAATTACACCTTTAAAAAACGGACAAGGCTTTTGGGTAAGATTAGAAAAAGAATTAGAAACCAATGTTGGTTTAGAGGTTGCTGAATTGCCTGATAGTGATGGTTATAAGGTTTCTGGTAGAGGTGAATTACATTTATCTATATTACTAGAAAATATGCGTAGAGAAGGTTACGAATTAAGTGTTTCTAAACCTGAAGTATTGTATAAAGAGATAGATGGTAAGAAATGTGAACCATTTGAAAAAGTTATTGTAAATTGTCCTTCAACGTATTCTGGAACAATTATTAATGATTTACAAGAACGTAAAGCAATGTTAGAAGTTGTTAATAATGATGAAAATGATTATGTTCATTTGGAATTTAGTGCTCCAACAAGAGGGCTAATTGGTTATAGAAGTGCTTTCATTACTAATACTAAGGGTGAAGGTGTAATGGTTCGTTCATTTGAAGGATATAAACCTTATGTAGGAGAAATAAGTGGACGTAAGAATGGTGTGTTAGTTTCAATGGAAAATGGTAAGACTTTAGGGTTCTCATTGTTTAATTTACAAGATAGAGGTACTTTAATAGTTGGGCCTGCAGAAGAAGTTTATGTTGGAATGATTGTTGGTATTAATAATAGAGATAATGATTTAAATGTTAATCCATGTAAAAATAAACAATTAACTAATACTCGTGCTTCTGGTTCAGATGAGGCAATTGCTTTGATTAGACCAAAAACATTTAGTTTAGAAGAAGCATTAGAATTTATTCAAGATGATGAATATGTTGAAGTAACTCCTAGTGCAATAAGATTAAGAAAGAAAATTTTAGATCCTGATGAAAGATTTAGACAAAACAGAAAAAATAGTTAGTTAATAGTTGTTAACTAACTTTTTTATTGTTTTATTGTTCTAATACATATATAATAATTTCCTGAGTTGGTGATGTTAATGATATTAAAGGCTTGTTCTTTAGATGAAATTGAAGATAGTGAAAATTATGTAGAAATTATAAAAGAAAATTTTGGAAATCTTGGTGGTGATTTTTATAAATATAATTATTTAGAAAAAGAGCGTATTCTTTATTGTGATGGCTTGTACAGTATTATATTTTATCATGATAGAGAATATTTAAATTATGGGATTTTAGTAATGGATGAAAATTATAATTTAGATTATGCATCTTTAGATGAATTTAATTTTTCTTTAAAAGATGGTCATTTGATGACTTGGGATTCGCCGGTTTATGAAACGATAGATTTTTGTAAAAAAAAAGACAGTGTAGGCGACGATTATGATTCAAGTATAATATATATTCAAATTAATTCTTTAACTGGAGAAGAGTTAGTTATGGCATATGAATGGAATGATAGAGGAGCATATAATAGACTATATACTTCTTCATTGAAGGAACCATATTCATTAGCTTTTTTGCAAAATAAAAAATTACAAAAATATGTTTTGGTTAAAGCAGAACAAGGACTATTAGCCTATGATGTGATGACTATAAAAGATTATGGTATGACAGAATTTTTAAAAAATGGAATGTATTCTTTAAATAGAGAAAAAGAAATTAGTCGTTATTATAAAGTAAAAGGAACTTTGAAAAATGGTAAACCTATTATATTGTATCCTTTTAGTAAACAATATGATGCTTTGGAAATGAAGACAATGATTAAAGATAAAGGATTTAAGGAAGAAGTCCCAGAATACTTGATAGATTTTTATAATGGAAATTATGAAGAATGTGAAGAGTATAAAGAAGTAGTAAATGCTATAAAAGATTTAAAAAATACGATGAGATTAAAATTAGAAAATAAGTAGGTGGTAATTTGACAAAATTGATTGAAATTGGAATGGAAACATTAGAAAATGTTCCGAGTATCTTACATTTTATAAGAGATGTTTATGGATATGGTCATCCTATTATGTTATATGCTGTTGCTGGTGATAATAAAGGATTTATTATTAGAAATGGTAATCAATGTACATATATTATAGATAGACAAACTTTAGATTTGGTTGAATTTACTTTAAATGATGATAATTCTTTAAATAGTATTTTGAAAGATGATTATCTTATTTCTTATAATAGTGATGATATTACGGTTTATACCGATATAAATAATAATATTGAGATGACTTTGTTATATGATAAGTATGAAGAAAATGACTTAGAAGGATATGATGGAACAGTTGTTTTTACACAATATAGATTATCAGCAGATAAACGCTGTGAAATACATTATCCTCATATGTACAGAAAAAATGTTAAAACAGGAGATGCTCATATTTATCCTTTTAATTTACGTGAATTACAAGCTGTTTTTATTGATAATGAATATGGTGAAAAAGGGGCAAATGCACATGGCTTGATTAGAAGAGGATCAAAGTATTTTCATAAGATTACAGTTTGTAATGGTGATATAGATTATGATATTATTGCTCTTCGTGAATATGGTTTGGAAAACTTTTTAAAAAACACCTCATATTCATTGCTAAAATCTGATAAGGTAAATCGTTATTGTACTATAAAGTTGTTATTACCATCTGATGTGGCTTGTACTTTTTTTCCATTGTGTAAGATGTATGAGGAAGAAGATATAAAACAGTATTTAATAAACGAAACTTTTTTGACAGAAGTACCTCAAATTGTAATAGACGAATATAATGGCGAAGATTCATTAGTTAATGATATAAAAGAAATATCTTTACAAATAGCTACAATTGAAAAAAATAAAGAAGAAAATAAAAGATTAACGTTGGTGTTGCATGAAGAATAATAAATTGATTTTTCCAGTATTAATGGTATACTTAATTAAGTAAAAAGGAGAGAAATTATGAGAGAATTTACAGAACAAGAGTTAGTAAGAAGAGAAAAAGCTCAAAAAATCAAAGATTTAGGTTTAGATCCTTTTGGTCATAAGTTTGAAAGAACAGCATTGGCAAGTGAGATAAAAGAAAAATATGCCGATATACCTCATGATGAATTTGAAAATATGACAGACGAAGCTACTGTTGCTGGTAGAATTATGTTTATAAGAAAAATGGGGAAAGCATCATTTTTTAGTATCAAAGATAAAACAGGTAACATTCAAATTTATATTTCAATAAATGATGTTGGCGAAGATAGCTATAATTTATTTAAAACTGCTGACTTAGGTGATATTGTTGGAGTTCGTGGAAAAATTATGAAGACTAAGACAGGTGAAATAACTATAAAATGTCTTGAATATACGCATTTAGTTAAAGCGTTAAGACCGCTTCCAGAGAAATTCCATGGTTTGACAGATATTGAAGAAAGATATAGAAGACGTTATGTAGATTTAATTATGAATGATGATTCAAAAAAGGTTGCTTTCTTAAGACCTAAAATTATTAGATGTATTCAAAATTTTATGGATAATCAAGGCTTTACAGAAGTAGAGACACCTATTTTATCAACTTTATTAACAGGAGCATCTGCAAGACCTTTTGTTACACATCATAATACACAAGATTTAGATATGTATTTAAGAATTGCTTTAGAATTACCTTTAAAAAGATTACTAGTTGGTGGTATGGAAGCTGTTTATGAAATTGGCCGTGTATTTAGAAATGAAGGAATGGATCCTAAACATAATCCGGAATTTACCTTAATGGAAGCTTACTTGGCTTATAGTGATTTAGAAGGTATGATGAATCTTACAGAAAATATGTATCAAACGATTGCACGTGATGTAATTGGTAAGATGGATTATAATTTTGGTGGTTATGAGATTAATCTAGAAGGACCATGGAAAAGAGTAAGTATGGTAGATGCTATTAAAGAAAAAACAGGTATTGATTTTAAAGAAGAAATGAGTTTGGAAAAAGCATTGAGTCTTGCTGAAGAACATGGTATTGAAGTTCAAGAGCATGAAAAAACAGTTGGACATATTATTAATTTATTTTTTGAAAAATATGTTGAAGAAACATTAATTCAACCAACTTTCTTGTATGGTCATCCAATTGAGATTTCACCACTTACTAAGAAAAATCCAGAAGATCCAAGATTTGTTGATCGCTTTGAATTATTTATTGCTGGTAAAGAGTTTGCTAATGCATATACAGAATTAAATGATCCAGTTGATCAATTAGAAAGATTTGAAGAACAATTAAAAGAAAAAAATTTAGGTAATGATGAAGCTAATGATATTGATATGGACTTTATTGAGGCCTTAGAATATGGTATGCCACCAGCAGGTGGGATAGGCTATGGTATTGATAGACTATGTATGTTATTCTTAGAACAAGAATCAATTAGAGATGTTTTATTATTCCCGACAATGAAGGAAAGAAGCTAAGAGCTTCTTTTTTTATTTAATATATTGTAGTTAATTGTGTTATAATTTAATGGGAGGTAAGAAATGGAAAAAAATAATAATGGTAAGTTAAAGTTAGTTGTTCTTATTGGAATATTTGCACTTATCATGACATGGTTTGTAGCAGGAGGATCTTATAGTGATTCAGGAGTTTATACTGCAGGTAGCATAACAAGAGCGGGAATATTTGATTTCTTTTCGTTGTTGTTTTATAGCTTTTACTACAGAATGCCTAATATAATGTATATCTTAGTAGTAGGTGGCTTATATGGTGTTTTAAGTAAAACTAAAGCTTATAGAAAACTTCTTGATAAAACAGCTTCTTTTGTTAAAAACAAAGAAACTATTGTGATGTTAATTACAACATTATTAATGGGACTTTATACGTCTTTGTGTGGAGATTTTTTTGTTCTATTAATGTTTGTACCATTTATAATTAGTGTATTCTTAAGATGTGGTAAAGATAAAATTACAGCATTAAATGCAGCAGTAGGTGGTATATTCATAGGTACTGTTGGATTAACGTTAGGTACTGTAGGAATGGGAAGCTTAGCAAGCTCGTTAAGTGTAAAATTAACTGATGGAATAGGATTTAAGATAGCACTATTTGTAGCGGCTTATATTCTATATAATTTATTTGCAATTTTACATATGAACAATCTATCTAAAGAAATGGCTGAAAATGATTTGTTTGCTACTGAGTCTTTAGATGAATCTAAAGTGAAAAAAAATAGAAAAACTAAAATTTGGCCTACTATGATAGTTATGGTAGTAGTTATAGTGATTGCTTTATTAGCTTTTATCAATTGGGAAGAAAGTTATAGTGTTGATATCTTTAAGAATGCACTTGAAGGTCTTCAAAATATAAAAGCTGGTGATGTTCCTTTTGTTTATAATATTTTAGGAAGTGTTACTGCTTTTGGTGAATGGGATTTAGTAAACATGTCAGCTATTTTGATAATAGCAACATTGATTATAGGTTTAATGAATGGCCTAAAATTTGATGAAGTTATTACGGAATTTGGTAATGGTATGAAAAAAATATCTAAAGTTGCTTTAATCTATGGTTTAGTATTTGTATCATTTATGGTTTGTTATGCTTATGGATGGCAAGTAACAGTAACTACTAATATATTAGGTACTAAGTTTAATATGTTTAGAGTATTAATTGCAGGATTCTTTATTGCTGTAATGTGTGTTGATCCAGAATTTATAACATATATTTTGGGAACTCATCTTTCAACAACCTTTGTTAGTGATTTAGTAGCTACAAATTTGATAATGGGTGCAGCATATTCTTTAGCCTTAATTATTTCACCAACTAGTTTCTGGTTGATGATGATTTTAACTTATTTGGATATTCCATTTAAGGACTGGTTAAAGTATATTTGGAAATTAGCTTTAGCGTTATTAATAATATTTGTTTTAATATTTTCAATAATGTGTTTTATGTAAAAAGAAAAAGTAATTTTTTCTTTTTTTTTGCATATTATTAGTAAGGTGATAAAAATGCAAGAAGATTTATTTTTGATAGCTGAACAAGAAATGAAGGAGTTGCGTAATCCGTATGTAGGAACGGAACATTATTTTCTAGCTTTTTTAAAAAACAATGATTTAAAAACTATTAATTATGATACTTTTAAGAGAACAATAAAAAAAGTAATAGGTAGTTGCTATAAAGAAACAGAGTATGTTTTATATACTCCTTATTTAAGAAAATTAAAAAATAGTTCTAATAATGATTTGGATAATGTATTAGAAATATTAAGAAATACAGATAGTATTGTATATAATATTTTAATTAGTGAAAAATATAATATAGAAGATATTTTCGAAGAGATTAAGAATACTTATAAGGGTTAGTATTCTTTTTATTTATTATTTGTGGTAAAATATGTTCATCTGTTGATAATAATTGGAGATGGTGAAAATGAAAATATATAATACATTAACTGGCAAGTTAGAAGAATTTAAAACGATAAATGATGGAAAAATAAATATGTATGTTTGTGGTCCTACTGTTTATAGCTATGCTCATGTAGGAAACATGTGTCCAGTTATTATTTTTGATATGGTGTATAGATATTTTAAGTATTTAGGCTACGATGTTAAGTATGCAAGTAATTTTACAGATGTTGACGACAAAATTATTAAAGCAGCAATTGAACAAGGTGTAAGTGAAAAAGAATTAACTGAAAAGTTTATAAAAATTTATTTGGAAGATGTAAAAGCTTTGAATTGCTTAGATATTGATTATCGACCTAAAGTTACAGAAACAATGGATGAAATTATCGCTTTTATAGAACAATTGTTGGAATCTGGTCATGCTTATCAAAAAGGAGACGACGTTTTCTTTAGAATAGATTCGATAAAAGATTATGGTGAATTAAGTAAACAAATTGTTGATAATCTTGATTATGGAAAGAGAATAGATGTAGATTCTAATAAAGAAAATCCCTATGATTTCGTTCTTTGGAAAAAAACAAATGAAGGAATTACATGGGATTCTCCATTTGGTAAAGGTCGCCCAGGATGGCATACTGAATGTGTAGTAATGATTAATAAAATATTTGGCGGTAAAATAGATATTCATGGTGGTGGAATAGATTTGAAATTTCCACATCATGAAAATGAAATGGCTCAAAGTAAAGCGGCTTGGAATCATAAATTAGCTAATTATTGGATGCATAATGGTCATGTTTTAGTAGATGGTGTAAAAATGAGTAAATCATTAGGCAATTTTATGTTGGTAAGAGATTTACTAGATAAATATTCTTCTAATGTAATAAGATTGGGAATATTGAAAACAAGTTATCGTTTACCTTTTGATTTTACTGATACTTTATTTGCAGAAACTAAAACAATAGATGAAAAAGTATATAATGCTTTAAAACAAGCTAATTTAGTAATTCAAATTGATAATATTAAGGTTGGTTTAACAAAGAAAGATGAAAAAATTAATGAAATAATGGATGAAGACTTTAACACTTCTAATTTAATTACCTATTTGTTGGAATTAGTAAAAGATTTAAATAATAGATTGAGAAATAAAATGGATTTTGTTGAGGTATTTGATAAAATTAATTTAATTAATTACATTTTAGGTTTGAAATATGATTTGGTGAAATTATCTGAAGATGATAAGAAATTGTACAAAGACTGGTTAGAATATCGTAACAATAAAGAATTTGCTAAAGCTGATGAATTAAGAAAAGAATTAGTTGAAAAAAATATATTGTAGGAGGTATTAATGGAAAGTTTTATTTTATATCTGCTAATATTAATAATTCCTTTGATTGCTCAAGTAAATATTAGTTCGACTTACGGGATGTATAAAGGAATTAGAAATAAGAAAAAATTAAGTGGTTTTGAAGTTGCTCGAAAAATACTTGATGAAAATGGTCTTAATGATATGTATATTGTAGAAGTTAGAGGTAATTTAACAGACCATTATGATCCAACTCAAAAAGTTGTAAGATTATCGACGGATGTATTTCATGGAGAGACAGTTGCGGCCGCGGCAGTAGCAAGTCATGAATGTGGTCATGCAATCCAAGACAAAGAAGGGTATTCATGGTTTAGAATTCGTTCTGCTTTATGTCCTATTGTTAATTTTATAACGTATGTAGCTTATATTTTATTTTTTATAAGTTTGATACTTCAATTTGTTGATATGTTATTGTTAGCAATAGTTATGGTCTTGGTTGGTTTGATTTTTCAATTAGTTACTTTACCAGTAGAATTTGATGCTAGTAAACGTGCTATTGAACAAATGAAAAAATTAAAATTGTTAGATGATGGTGAAGTAGAAGGAACAAGGAAAGTTTTAACAGCGGCAGCATTGACTTATGTTGCTTCAGTATTGTCTTCTTTACTTAATTTATTGCGATTAATATTAATGTTTAATGATGAAAATAGAAATTAATGAAATATTGATTTCTATTTTTTTTAGTAAAAATTGTAATATAAAATCTTTTTTGTTAAAATAATATCGATTTTAGGGGGATTTTTAATGACTAGTAAAAATTATGAAAAAGATTTGGTTGATTTTTTAGCTAATAATTTTACAAATGGTGTTATAAAAATGAAAAAAAATGCACCAGAAGCTAAATATTTAGAAAAGGCACAAAATGTTATATTGTCAGATTTAACTGGCGAAGAACAATATAGTTTTTATAAGCCTTATTTTACAACAACACAAAATCAGCGTTATTTAACACAAGCTGTACCGGCTAAAGCTAAGAGTGCGTGTGTTATTTTAGGTGCTGGTGATACAACTTTTCAACTAATATCACAAGGAGTTAAGGATATTACAGCTTTAGAAAATAACGATTTACAAATATTAACTTATTATTTAAGATTAGCAGCAATTAAAGGATTGTCTAATAGTGAATTTGAAGATTTTTTATTGGATTGTAATGGGATTAATTTTTTGTCTTTAGAAAATTTTAATAAAGTAAAAGAATATTTTGACTCTGATAAAATAGTCGAGAGAGACTTTTGGGAAAAGTTTTTACAACTTAATCCGATTGAAGATATTAAAAGCTCATATATAAAAGGTGGTTTAGAACAAAATGATTTGTTTTTTGTTCGTTATGCGTTGCCTTATTTAAGCAAAAAAGGTAAATATTATGCATTAAGAGATAAAATTGCTCAAGCAAAATTGCAAATTCAATTAACTGATGCTATTGAATATCTGTTGAATGCGAATGATAAATTTGATTATATTGATATTACTAATATTTTGTTTACGATGTTTCAAAATGAATATGATTGTAATCCTGAAAAATTTAATGAATGTGTGGAAAAATTAAAGGTGATATATGAAAAAAAATTAAATAGCGGTGGAACTTTTGTAATGGATTATGTATTTGGAATGTCTAAGAAAGAAATGGAACGTGTTATTGATATTTCAGCTTTGGTTAATAAAGAATTTTTAAGAGAGTTAGATCCATTGGAACGTTTGAAAAAGAAACAAGAATTTGTAAAAGCTATTAATGCAACAATTTTTAATAAATTAAACCAAGAGTTTTCAATTGATACATTTGAGGTACAATCTTCTAAAATTTCTGTTACATCATTAGATGGAGCATGTGACACAGTTGTATTAGCTAGAAAAAGATAGTGTCAAAAAGTTTAATAGTTTATTATTATTAGACTTTTTTTTGTTTTCTTATGATATTATAAAAAGAGAAAGTGATATTATGAACCCTTTTAAATTTTTTAAAAAAAATAAAGAATCGTTTGTTGAATATACAGAAGAATTAAATGAAAAAGAAAAAGTTTTTAGTAAACCTAATGTAGTATTTGATTTTCCGGATGGGGAACTTGTTAATATATCTGACGAGATTATAGATACAGAAGATGAAGAGATGATTGCTAAGTTTAAACATAATTTACAAGTTATAAAAGATCAAATTATTAGTACTGGAAATACTTCAAATTTTTTTCTGATTAGAGAAGATGACGAACTGCCTAATAATTGGCAATGGGAAATGTTATCAAAAAATACTAAATTAGAAGAAGTTATGCTCCCTTTATCACAAGAGATTCGTAAAAGATTAGCTTTAAAAGATTATCAAGAACGTTATGGAAATGTTGATAATATATTTGGTTATGATTTTTATGGGTATGATAATGAAAAATTTAATGAGATATTACGCAGAATTCCAAAGAATCTTGGGAAGGTTATGTTGCCTAGTCATTTTCGTTCTACTAAACATTTTACAATTAATACACCACTTGAAAATACAGGTGATTATAATTTTGTTACAGGAGAACGTAACTTTATAATATTAGATAATATGGAAAATTTTATTAATTCTGGATATGGATATTCTATTTCGTATCATGATGCATATTTGGATGTATCGCATGAAAGCTTAAATATTTCAAAGTCGGCAATAGTTTTAATAAATGGAGATAAATATCAAGAATTAATTAAAAACGAAAAAGTTGCTGAACAGTTAAAGAGAAGAAAAGTTATTTTATATCGAGGAGAGACCCAAGTAGCAATAAATATGCTTTTAAGTCAGTTAGGGGCGATGTCTTTCAGAGTTGGTGGAAAGTATATAGAATATGATTCTAAGATGAATGATATTATGACAAATAGTTTGAAGAAGATAGCTAGAGATAATAATTTATTATATGATAAAAGTCATGGTGGAACATTTTCACCAAGTGGTGGACATTTTACTGACTATTATGATGAAATGAATAAAGATTATACATATAATTTAATGACTTTTTATAATTTTTTATTGCGAAGATTTCCTAATTGTGGTTTAACTTTACGAGATTTAGAGAAAAATAATGAGTTTAAGATAGAAAAATTTTTTGATCAAGTTGGTGTTGACAATATTTTGGAAGTTATTGAAAGTTATAATAAAATAGTAGAACTTGATTATATGGAGAGATATCAGCATTATTTAGAAGATAGAAAGTTTGTTGATTTTAATATTCATAAACTTTTTACTTTGACTGTACAAAAATTAAATGAGTTTTTTATGATGGAAAATAGTTTATCTTTGGAAGAGGAACAGAAATTGAATGAATTAATTATTAATTTTTATCAGTCTTTTAATGTAAAAAAAGAAATTCAAACAGCCAAAGAAATCTTAGCTTTTTTAGAAAAAAAATGGAATTTCGATGATGTAGTAGATAAGGAAAGGTCTGCCGTTAATGGAATGAGAATATAATTTTAATACAAATTTATTATATTATGGTAGAATATATCAATATTAGGGGGATTTTTATGGATAAATATAATGAATTAGTTCGTAAAGAAGTAGATGATAGGATTACTGATTTACAGGTTAAAAATGGTTATTCTGTAAAGGAAGCTATAAGTTTTTATATGGATGAACTATATCAAAAGTTTGATAATGTTAGTTCAGTTATAAAAGATGAGTATTCTTTATATAAAAATGTGTTTATTGGTGTACTTTTTATAGATGCTTATAAATTTTATTCTTATAAAACCAAAGTTCATTTGGCAACTGATGTAGATAAGGATGTTTTCTTTCAATTGTATAATTTTGAAGATATGGATGACCTTCTATCAGAAATTAGTGCAAATCCTAATTTATTTGGGTACATGCTTAATGCAACGTATAGCTTTTATAATATGGACAAACTTGGTAAACAAATGGTTTTGGATTCTTTAGCTTCATCAGAAAATGAATATTTGATGGGAATATTTAATCCGCACCAATATGATGTATTAAAAAAACAAGATGAATTAAATATAGAAAATATAGTTTTTTATTTTAGAAGACAACAATTATATATGCAAAAAATCATGGAAATTGATTTTGATGATGAAGTTATATGGGAAATTATAAGTTATCTTAAATATGTGAGTATTGATAAAAAAGATGAAGTAGTAGCTTTTTATAAAGAATTAATGATAGCTGATTATAAGATGATTTGTAAAATTTTAAAAAGTGAAAATGATAAAGAACTTCAAAAAAGACTAAAATTTTATTCATGTAACGATATGCAGACTATTATGAATGAAATGAGCTTTAATCAAGATTTCTTATTTGATGTTTTGAAAAATTACATTGATGTAGTAGTTAATTTGAAAGTACCTGAATTTGACGTAGATAGTATTAATGAACTAGATGAGAAAGATGAAGAAACTTTAAAAAAATTGTTAAAAGTGTGATTTGTAATATTTTTTTATAGAAATAAATTTGAAAGAATTATTAAAAAATTATTAAGGTATTGTTATTAGGCAAAGTGCAGGTGTACTTAATATGGCTGATAAAGTTTTTAATAGTCTGGAAGAACAATAAATTTCAGAACCGTTTTTTTATGACGGCTTAGGTCTTACAAATATAAATATAGAACAAAATTTTGTTTATGACACTTTAAACTTTGATGATAATGAAAAATATCAAAGAGATGCAATTATGAAAGAATCATTCAATCGACCTATTTATGGTCAATCTAATGAAAGTCATATTTTTATAGATAATAATGATATTGCTACAATATATGGTGAAACATATTTAATTCATAATGGCGATATTGGATATATTTGTAAAAATGGAAGGAATATTATAATAAATAATGTAATTGAAGATAAAAAAATGAAATAGGGAGAAAATTACTAATATATTGTTAAGAACGTATGGAATTTGTTGTATAGGCGACGTATGGTATTAGTATAGGTATACAGACACAAAAGCGTGGATAATGTTAAAATAACAAGAAACGAAAGGAGTGTCTATATTGGCTAAAGGGCAAACATTTGATGAGGACTTTAAAAAAACAATTGTTGATTTATATATTAGTAAAAAGCCAGCATCTGAGATTACTCGTGAATATGGCATAAGTAGTTCAGTACTTTATAAATGGGTAAAACTTTACTCACCTATAAAAACTGAAGATGGAACAGTTACGACTAATAAGGAATTCCAAAAGCTAAAGAAGAAAATGAAATATTAAAAAAAGCAATTGCCATATTCACGCAGAAATAAAAGACAAAATAAACTTTATTGATGAAAACAAAAGTAAATATGATGTAAGAACTTTATGTAAAATATAAAATATTCATCATTCAGTTTATTATTATCATTGTAATCACAGAGAAGAAAATAGGTATTAAAAAGCCAATAGTGAGTTAAATATTAAAATCTTAAAAATCTATCAAGAATCAAAATGTAGGTATGGTTCACCCAAAATAACTAAAGTATTAAATAATGTGGGTATGAAAGTAAGTCAAAAAAGAGTTGTCAAAAGAATGAAAATACTTGGACTTAGGAGTATAACAGTTAAGAAATATAATTAAGCTGGAAGTTCTAAAACAGATAATACAAAAGAATATCCCAACATATTAGGACAAAATTTTAATGCAGATAACCCTGGGCAAAAATGGGTTGGAGATATCACTTATATTTATATAAAAGAAACAGGTTAGACATATTTAGCTATTGTAATGGATTTATTTGATTTAAAAATAATCGGTTGGAGTTATGGTCTTAATATTAATGAAAATTTAGTTATTGGTGCTTTTAACAAAGCAAAAAGAAACAGAATGCTTTCTAAAGATGCAATATTTCATTCTGATCGTGGAAGCCAATATACATCAAACAAATTTGAAAAAGTTCTTAGTGATAATATCATTAAACATTTTTATAGTAAAAAAGGTTGCCCTTATGATAATGCAAGTATGGAAAGTTTCAATGTCATATAAAAAAAAGAAGAAGTCAATGTAAATAATTATGAAACATTTAATGAAGCAAAGATGGCTATATTTGAATTTATCGAGTCATGGTATAACAATATTAGGATTCATTCTAAATTTAATTATCAAACGCCAAGTCAAAAATATAACAATTATGTTTCAAATATGGTTCTTGCTTAATCAGTGATTATATTGCGTTGTGATTTGTCCACGAAAGTGTGTCTAAAAATTTGACATAGATTCAAAATGGATATACAATTTTAAAAGAAGTGGATTACAATTATTTTAATTAAAGTTTATATAGTAGTTTACGAATATATTTTATTTAAGAAGGTTGGAGGAGAATATGGGTTTTTTAGATAAATTTAGAAAAAAGGGTATAAGTGTAAAGAATAAAGATTTAAATACTAGTGTTATATCACCAAAACAAGAAAAAGGAGAAAAAACAGAAGAGTTTCTAAAAAAAAAATATAATTCTATAATAACTGTTCAGAAAAATATTTTAAAAGAATCTGAAATTTCATATCATGATTTTTGTAATTTAACATTAGAAGAGATAAATGATTTGGAATTTCAAATAAAAAAAAGAGGGATTGATACATTAAAAGATAAAATTATTAGAATTCGTAATCAAATTGATGGAAAAATAATGTTTGATGAGGATTTGTCTTTTTTGAAAGAAATAGAACCAGAAATAAAAAAGAATATTGTTGAGGAAATAAATAATAAAAGCATAGAAATTAATTATAGCATGGAGATAATAACGGTTACTAAAATATGTAATAATATTGTTGAAATTTATAATAAAGTAAATGGTTTAACATCATGGATAAAGATTAAATTAAATCGTTGTCAAGATAGATTATCTTTATTAGGAATGTCAAGTCAATTTGATAATATTAAAAGAAATATATTAATATTATTTGATAATTATTTAGTTGAAAAATATTCTGTTGCTGAGCTAAGTTATAAAGTTGAAAATTTATTTAAGTCAATTGATGTTGATCTAAAAAAACAGATTGATCTAAAAAAACAGGAAGAAGCTAATTTGAAAAAGTTTAATACAGAAGTTGACGCAACAATAACATCATATTTGGATAGTAGTATTGATGATATAAATATTGATGAGATTAATAAGTATCATTTAGAAATAGCTCAAGAAAAGTTAGACAAAATAAGTAAAGGTGATTTTAGTGAAAAATTATCATTTAATGAAATTAAATTGCTATATGATAATTCTTTAATAACTGAAGAAGAATTGTCGAATTTAGAAACTATGGGATATGATTTGTCATTTCTTAGTAATGAAGGAACGAAAAAACTTTAGTTATATTATAAAAATATAAATTGGAAGCTATTAAAATGAGTAAGAAAAGTAATAAAGGAATTATTATATTAATGGGAGTAATAATAGTAATACTTGTAGTACTATGCTTCTTATTTGCAACAAATACAATAACTTTTAATCGGTTCTTTGTCAAATAGTGTTGGTAGACAATAAATTTGATAAATGAATCTATAATGAAGAGTGATGAAAATCACTTTTTTATAATGCCCTTAATTAAGAAAACACGAACAATAAAATGATCATATTTCCTGTAATCAATAGCAATTCTTTTTATTGTTTTAATAAATTGTTTGTTCCTTCAACTCGCTCATTATTAATATCATAGTTAAATGAATTAACAGTATTTTAATTAAAAAATAGATGATAATAGTAACAGGGTATTTTGGCGATTATCTTGCTTTTTTCAAGGTAAAAATGATAAAATAATATAACAAAAACGTCATTAAATGTTATTTAGTGTTATTTAGTCCAGAAAATAAAATTTGTGACTTTCATTCGTCCAGAAGAAAAAAATATCAATTTAACCATAAAATTATAAGTCGTAAGGACGAATTTAGGGACTAATAGTTGACTGACAGTTATCTTTTAAAAACTTATAAAAAAGTCACAGAAAGTTATAAAGGAGAGAAGAAAATTATGTTTAAATTACACGCACCGTACGAACCATCGGGCGACCAACCAGAAGCAATTAAAGAACTTGTTGAAGGAATTAAAAAAGGAAAGAAAGAACAAGTTTTATTAGGAGCAACTGGTACAGGTAAAACTTTTACGATAGCAAATGTTATTGCCGAAGTTAATAAACCAACATTAGTATTGGCTCATAACAAAACTTTAGCAGGGCAACTTTATTCAGAGTTTAAAGAGTTGTTTCCTAATAACCATGTAGAGTACTTTGTATCTTATTATGATTATTATCAGCCAGAAGCTTATGTTCCACAAAGTGATACTTATATTGAAAAAGATGCTTCAATAAATGATGAGATAGATGAGCTTCGTCATGGGGCAACAAGTGCTTTAATAAATAATCGTGATGTTATAGTAGTTGCTTCCGTGTCTTGTATCTATGGTATTGGTGAAAAAGAAGAATACGAAAAAATGATGCTAACAGTAGAGGTTGGTCAAACAATAAAGAGAAATGAAATAATAAATAAACTTGTTGATATGACATATGAAAGAAGTGACTTGGATTTCCATCGTGGAACTTTTAGAGTTAGAGGCGATAGTATAGATATAATACCAGTAAATGAGAAGTCTAATGGTATTAAAATTGAATTGTTTGGAGATGAAGTTGATCGTATAGTAACTTTTGATCCGCTAACTGGAACAGTTATTCAAAATAAAAAAACAATAAGTATTTTTCCGGCATCTCACTTTGTGACGGGTCCAGAAAAGATGCAAGAAGCTATTAAACGTATTGAGAAAGAGCTTGCAGAACGTTTAAAAGTATTACACGAAAATAATAAATTACTCGAAGAGCAAAGATTGAAAGAAAGAACTAATTATGATTTGGAAATGTTAAAAGAAACAGGTTTTTGTAATGGTGTTGAAAATTATTCGCGTCATTTAGCGTTACGTGAAGAAGGGGAAACACCTTCTTGTTTAATAGATTTCTTTCCTAAAGACTTCTTACTTGTTGTTGATGAATCACATGTTACTTTACCACAAGTAAGAGGAATGTATAATGGCGATAGAATGCGTAAGCAGACTTTGGTTGATTACGGTTTTCGTCTTCCAAGTGCTTTAGATAATAGGCCTTTAAAATATGATGAGTTTGAAAGTAAAATAAATCAAGCAATTTACATATCAGCGACTCCAGGTGATTATGAATTAGAAAAAGTTAATCAACATTTTGTTGAGCAAATAATTAGACCGACTGGTTTACTTGATCCAACTATTGAGGTTAAGGGGACAGATGGACAAATTGATGATATTATTGAACAAATTAATTTACGTAAAGAAAAAAATGAACGTGTTTTAATTACGACTTTGACAATTCGAATGGCTGAAGAATTAACAAATTATTTAAAAGATGTTGGGATTAAAGTGGCTTATTTACATAGTGAAATTAAAACTTTGGAACGATTAAAGATAATTCAAGAATTGCGTATGGGTAAGTATGATTGTGTAGTTGGGATTAATTTGTTACGTGAAGGTATAGATATACCGGAAGTAAGTTTAATAGCAATT
This sequence comes from uncultured Mycoplasmatota bacterium, assembly GCA_900552975.1. GTDB lineage: Bacteria > Bacillota_I > Bacilli_A > RF39 > UBA660 > Coprovivens. Next base: position 17,616 of record UWSL01000002.1, read on the forward strand.
ATGGATGCTGATAAACAAGGCTTTTTACGTAGTACGAGAAGCTTAATCCAAACGATAGGGCGTGCAGCAAGAAATGAAAATGGACATGTTATTATGTATGCTGATAATATGAGCGAAGCTATGAGTGAAGCGATAAGTGAAACTCTAAGAAGACGAAAAATTCAAGAAGAATATAACTTAAAACATGGTATTGTTCCACATACAATTATTAAAGAAATAAGAGAAGTTGTTAGCAATGATATAGCAGATGTTAAGAAAGATAAGGGAAATATTAAACGTTCTAAAAAGGAACAACAAGAAATTATTGCTAAGATAGAAAAAGAAATGAAAGAAGCCGCTAAAGCACTAGATTTTGAAAGAGCTATGGAACTTCGTGATATTTTGTTTGAACTGAAAAGTGAATGAAAAGAGTAAGGCTTTGGCCTTCTTTTTGTTTGCGTAAATTAACTGTCAGTGTTATAATAGCTAACCATTAAAAAGGGGCGTTTTATTTTGGAAAGTATATTAAATGAGTTAAAAAGAAATAGTATTTCGATGTTTAAAGATATTACAAACTTTGATATGACTTATACAATTAATAGTTTTAAGGCAAGTTTGACGGATAAACAGGACCTTTTTCAGTATTTTAATGCTTTAGTAAAAAGTTATCCAGAAGCAGCCTTTCTTTTAGTTTATGATTTAGAAGAATATAAAGAATTTTGTTTAACTTATTTGAATAAGGATTATTCTATATTACTTAATGATCGTATTTTTCATAATTTTTTAGGAAGTACTGAATGGTCGGTTAAGTATGTTAAAGAACATCTTGAAGAATTGATTTTAAAAAAACCAGATTTGGCTTTCTCAGTTTTAAGATATGGAATTTGTTTTCCAGATGAGGCATGGTTGAGAGAGGTATTGTATCATGAAAATTTGGAAATAAGAGGTTATTTTATGCTGGAATTAATAGATAATTTTCATAATAGTTTTTTTGAATATTATCCTAATGTCCTTGATTATTTAACTAAAACCGATGAGAATGGTAAAGTAATAGATAAAATTAGTGAACCATTAGTTAGTAAATTAGCATATTTTATGATGAGTCAAATGATGGATGTTAAAACGTTTTATATATTGAAAGAATTTATCTTTGCTAATTATGATAAAAATATTTTAGCTTCTTTACTTAATGGCTATGGAACACCAATGTCTATTTATGGTCCAGGAGATAATTATGATTTTTTGATTGAGGAGGATGCAACTAGATTTTTTGTTACTTCTAAAAATTATAAGTATCGTTTGTATAAGAATAAAGAATTTGTAATAGATGAAGAGATTAGAAATGATTTCGCTTGTAAAATTGAAAAATTTGCTAAAATAGATGATGAAGTGATAGATCATATTTTCTTGTGCGGGCTTGGTGATAAATTTTTAGAGTATGTATCTTCTTATATGGAAAAAAGTACAGGTAGTCATCTTGTTCAGGATTTAGGTAGAGGGAGTACAACACGATCTTTTAGAATTGGTGATTATGTTGTTAAATGTTCTCTTAGGAAATGGGAGAAAACGGAATGTCCCGATATATATTTGTTTGCTAAATGTTATGAAAAAGATTATGTAAAGGATAATTTTGGTAGAATAACAGGAGGTTTAGAAGTACAAAAGTTTTATTCTCAAGTTGTAACTTTAGATGAAAAAGAAATTATTAATTGTTTTTATAATTCGTTAAAAGAAGCAGGGTATGAAATTTGGGATAGATTAGTTGGAATGAATAATACTTATAATTTATTTCATTTAGATAGTTATGAAGATGCAGATATTGATGATTATACAAAATTACCTGAATGGTTTAAAAAAGATCCTGTTGTTTGGGTAGATCGTGATTTAGTTCATAAATTATAAATTTAATATAGAGATTATTTTAATTGTAAAATAGTTGTGTTATACTATGGAAATAGTAGTGGGAGAAGTGATGTTAGATGGAAACAACGTATATATTTGGACATAAAAATCCAGATACAGATTCTATATGTGCCAGTATTAGTTTATCTTATTTAAAAAATAAATTAGGTGGAGATACAGAACCAAGAGTATTAGGGACTCTTAATAAAGAAAGTAAATTTGTATTAGATTATTTTAAAGTTAAAGAACCAGAGTTTTTAAATGATGTAAAAGTTCAAATTAGAAATATGCATTATAATAAAGAAGCAATGGTTGAAGAACATGAATCAATTTTTTCTACATATCATTTATTATTAAAATATAAAGCTACAGGTTTACCTTTGATTGATAAAACAAAAAAATTAACAGGTTATGTAAATGTTAAAGAAATATCTAAGTATTTAATAGAAGGTGATATGAACTATATTAAAACTTCATATGATAATGTTATAAATACTTTAGAAGGTCAAGAAATTTTACGTTTTGATGATGAAATAGAAGGACATATTTTAGCAGCAACATATAAAAGTAAAACGTTTATTAGTAGGATAAGTTTAGTTAGAGATGATATTTTAATAGTTGGTGATCGTTATAAAATAATGGAATTTGCAGTTAATTCAGCTATAAAATTATTGATTTTAGTAAACAATATAACTTTACCAGATGAGCTTTTGGAAATTGCGCGTAAGAATAAAGTAAATGTTATATCTGTACCAATGGGGACTTATAAGTGTTCTAATATGGTTAAGTTATGTAATTATGTTAAATTAATTAATATAAATCCAACACCAGTAACTTTTAGTATTAATGATTATCGTGATTATTTTGTTGAAGTGAGTAATAAATTGGGTCATACTAATTATCCAATTGTTGATAAGAAAAATACTTGTTTAGGGATGATTCAATTAATTGATTCTTCTAATTATCAAAAAAGACCAGTAATTTTGGTTGATCATAATCAACAAACACAAAGTGTTGAAGGAATTGATGAAGCTTTAATTATGGAAGTTATAGATCATCATAATTTGGGGACAATGGGAACTTCTATTCCGATTAATTTTAGAAGTATGCCAGTTGGTTGTACTTGTACAATAATTTATAAAATGTTCCAGGAAGCTGGGGTTAAAATACCTAAAAACATTGCAGGAATAATGTTGTCAGCTATATTATCAGACACGCTGCTGTTTAAGTCTCCAACAACGACAGATCTTGATATAGAAGTTGGTAAAAAACTAGCCAAAATAGCAATGGTTGACCCTTATGAATATGGTTATGAAATGTTTAAAGCTGCATCTTCAGTATCTGGAATGACAGTTGAAGAAATAATTAATTCTGATATAAAATCATTTAAATTAGGTGATTCTAATATGGCTATTGGTCAAGTTATGACAATGGATTTAGATGAAATAAATGCAAGAAAAGACGAAATAATTAATTCACTTAATCAAATGTGCACTATGGGTGGTTATAAAATAGCGTTATTGTTTGTTACAGATATAATAAAAAATGGCTCATATTTATTTTATAATGATACAGCAAAAGAAATTTTGGAAGATTCTTATGGTATAGAAGTGTACCAGAGTGTTTATATGGATGGATTTGTATCACGTAAAAAACAAATGTTACCACCATTACTTGAAAACTTATAAAAAAGAAAATTTTTCTTTTTTTTTGAAAAAATATAATATTTTTGATAATTTTGGTAAAATAGAAATGGGTGATAATATGAAAGCACTGATTACGGGAGCTAGTAGTGGTATAGGTCGAGATATGGCTTATTATCTTGGAAAATTAGGCTACGATTTAATTTTAGTTAGCCGAGATAAAGATAAGCTAATGAAAGTGGCTAATAAAATAAAAACCAATACAGAAGTTTTGGCTTATGATTTAAGTAAAACAGAAAATTGTTATAAATTGTTTGAAAAAGTAAAAGACCAAAACATTGACCTAGTTGTAAATGGGGCTGGTTTTGGCTTGTTTGGAAATACATGGGAGACTGATTTAGATAGAGAATTAGAAATGATAGATTTGAATATTAAAGCAGTTCATGTTTTAACAAAGCTTTTTTTATCCCAAATGATGAAACGAGATTCAGGGCATATTTTAAATATTGCTAGTAGTGCAGGATTTCTAAGTGGACCAATATTAAATACTTATTATGCTTCAAAGAATTATGTAGCAAAGTGGACTTTGGCTTTGTATGAAGAATTAAGAAGAACCCAAAGTAATGTTAAAATAAGTTGCTTATGTCCAGGACCAGTAAATACTAATTTTAATAAGACTGCTGGTGGTTCTTTTAATTTAAAAGGATTATCTAGTGAATATGTAGCTAAGTATGGGATTGATAATTGTTTGAAAGGTAAACTACTTATTGTACCAGGAGTGATGGTTCGATTAGGATTGTTTTTTAATCGCTTTGTTTCTAATAAGGTATCTTTAAAAATTGTTTATCATATTCAAAATAAAAAAGTAAGAGGTGGTAAAAATATTTAATAATTTGTTCAAAAATTTTCCAACCAAATATATTTATGCGGGATATACAATTAGAAAAGGATTGACTACCGTTACAACATCTGTTGATGGGAAAATTATTTATGATGTAATTTTATATACTTATATAGATGATTATTTATCTTTTTATTGTTTGATGGAAGATGGTAAATATAAAAACATGAAGGAAAATATTAAAGTTGATTTGTTGAATGCTGATCAATTAATAAGTAAACATTTGGAGCGAGGAGATAATGTTAAATTAGATAAGTATAATGATTATTTACAATATGATAAACAAAAAGCATGTGGGGTATTTGGCTTACATACTATAGCTGAATTATTAAAAATGGAAGAGGATCAAGCACGAGCTGAAAATAAAGATATTCCAATGGCAGTTTTAAGTGGTGAAAAAGCAGCTTATACGGGATTAGAAGTTAATGGTATTATAAAAACATTTAATCAGATGCATAATAGTCAAAAAAGAACACTAACTATTCCAGCATTGAAAAATTCTAGTACAGATACGATGGATTCGCCAATTGGAGAAGAACTTGATTTTTTTGATTTTGTTTCAAATAAGACAAGCGATGAAATTGTTAGTGCAATTAAAAAAATCGATGACAATGTTGATGCTTTAGGTAATAAGAAGTATGAGACATTAGGTCTATAAAATATTCTCAAAATGGAGAATATTTTTTTGTAAAACAAATGTTTGTGTGTTATAATTTCGTTTAGGTGTTATTATGTTTAAAAAAGTTTATGTAGAAATTACTAATGTATGTAATCTTAATTGTCGTTTTTGTCATGGAACTAAAAGACAAAAAGAATTTATTTCTTTAAATAATTTTGAGGTGTTATTAGAAAAACTAAAAGGTTATACAAAATATTTGTATTTTCATGTGATGGGTGAGCCTTTATTGCACCCTTTTATTAATGAATTGATTGATAAGGCAAGTAAGGAAGGTTTTTTAATAAATTTAACGACTAATGGGTATTATATAAAGAAAATAATGGATAATAAGAATGTAAGACAAATAAATATATCTTTACATGGTTTTTCTTTAGAAAATGAAAAAAGTTTAAATGAATATTTTAATGATTTGTTTGAGGTGTCAGATATAATGGCCCAAAGAGGAACGTATATTTCTTATAGACTGTGGGCTAAAAGCCCTTTTCGAACAGAAATAATAGGAAAGTTAGAAAAAAAATACCATGTTTTGATTAAAGAGGATAGTAATATTAAATTAAGTGATAATGTTTTCTTAGAGTTTGATAATGAATTTATTTGGCCTGATTTAAATAATGATTATTTTTCGGAAGATGGATCATGTTTAGGATGTCGAAGTCATATTGGAATTTTAGTTGATGGTACGGTTATTCCGTGCTGTTTAGATAGCGAAGGTTTGATCAATTTAGGAAATATTTACAAACAAAATTTAGATGATATAATAAATTCGAAAAAATTTATTGATTTAAAAAATGGTTTTTTAAACAACAAAAAGAATAATAAATTATGTCAAAAATGTAATTTTTACAATAATAGAAAAAATTAGAGGTGTTTTTATGGATAAAATAGTAATTAAGGGTGCAAGAGAAAATAATCTACAAAATGTTGATTTAGAGATTCCTAAAAATTCTTTGGTTGTTATGACAGGAGTTTCTGGTTCGGGGAAAAGTAGTTTAGCTTTTGATACTATATATGCTGAAGGTCAAAGGAGATATGTGGAAAGTTTGTCAGCTTATGCCCGTCAATTTTTGGGTGGTTCTAGTAAACCAGATGTTGATAGTATTGAAGGATTAAGTCCTAGTATAAGTATAGATCAAAAAAGTACCAATAATAATCCACGTAGTACTGTCGGAACAGTAACAGAAATTTATGATTATTTAAGATTGTTATTTGCTAGAATTGGTATTCCTTATTGTCCTAATCATCATGAACCGATTAAAAGTCAAAGTATTGAAGAAATGACAAATAAAGTCATGGGATTTCCAGAAGGAACAAAAGTAGAAATAATGGCTCCTGTTGTTCGTGATGAAAAAGGCTCTCATATGCAAATTTTAGATGATTTAAGACAAAAAGGTTATACAAGAGTTCGTGTTAATGGTGAAGTTGTTGATTTGGCTTCAGAAATTAAATTAGAAAAAAATAAAAAAGATACTATAGAAGTAGTAGTTGATAGAGTTGTTGTTCGTAGTGATGAACGTAGTCGAATTTTTGAATCGATTGAAAATAGTTGTGGTTTAGCAAACGGAATGGTTTTATTAAAAATAATTGGTGGCGAAGAATTATTAATGAGTGAAAATTATGCTTGTGTACATTGTAATTTTTCGATGCCTCAATTGGAAACAAGAATGTTTTCTTTCAATTCTCCATGGGGAGCTTGTCCTGAATGTAATGGCTTAGGAATGAAAATGAAAATATCAGAAGAGTTGTTAATTCCTGATAAAAATAAGTCGATAAGAGAAGGCGGAATTCTTACTTTATCAGAAGACCAGAATACTTTATTTACAGAAGTATCAACAGTTGCTGATTATTATGATATTGATTTAGATGCTCCTATTTCAAAACTTCCTCGTATTAAATTAGATAAGATTTTGTATGGAACAACTGAAGTGATGGATTTTAAGTATGTTTCTAAAAATGGTAATATTCGAACTAAGAGTGATTTTTTCGAAGGAATTATAAATAATTTAGAACGTCGTCATGTTGAAACTAGTGCTGGTTGGGTTAGAGAATGGATAGAAGGATTTATGATTGAAAAAGAATGTCCTTTATGTCATGGAACTAGGTTAAAGAAAGATATTTTAAATGTTTTTATCAACAAGAAAAATATCTATGATATGACCGCTTTAAGTATTGAAGATTTGTTTGAATTTATGAAAAAATTAAAGCTAACCAAAGAACAACAGACGATTAGTGAATTATTGGTTAAAGAAATTTGTAATCGTTTAGAATTTTTAAATAACGTTGGCTTGGGGTATTTGACTCTTAATCGTGCAGCGGGAACTTTATCTGGTGGTGAAGCACAGCGAATTAGATTGGCTACGCAAATTGGTAGTAAATTAAGCGGTGTTTTATATGTTTTAGATGAACCTAGTATTGGTTTACATCAACGTGATAATGAGAAATTAATTGCATCTATGAAAGAGATGCGTGATTTAGGAAATACATTAATCGTTGTTGAACACGATACAGATACAATGTTGGCTGCTGATTATTTGGTTGATGTTGGTCCAGGAGCTGGGGTTAATGGAGGAAGAATAATGGCTTGTGGAACTCCAGAAGAAGTTATGAGAAATCCAAATTCATTAACTGGGAAATATTTAACTGGTGAATACAAGATAGAAGTTCCTTCAAAAAGAAGAAAGGGCAATGGATTATTTTTGGAAGTTAAGGGAGCTAAAGAACATAATTTAAAAAATATTAATGTTAAGTTTCCTTTAGGTAAGTTTATTTGTGTAACTGGTGTTTCAGGTTCTGGCAAGTCGACTTTGGTTAATGATATATTATATAATGCTTTGACCAAAAAAGTTTATAAGTCAAAGACTGTAGTTGGAAAATGTAAAGAAATTAAAGGTTTAGAGAATATTGATAAAGTAGTTCATATTACTCAAGATCCAATAGGTAGAACACCTCGTAGTAATCCAGCAACTTATGTAGGTGTTTTTGATGATATTAGAGATGTTTTTGCTAACATGAAAGAAGCAAAAATGCGTGGTTATGGTAAAAATAGATTTTCTTTTAATGTTAAGGGTGGCCGTTGTGAAGCTTGTTGGGGCGATGGTGTAAAAAAAATAGAAATGAATTTTTTACCAGATGTTTATGTTCCTTGTGAAGTTTGTAAAGGGACAAGATATAATAAAGAAACTTTAGATGTAAAATTTAAAGATAAAAATATTTCAGAGGTTTTACATATGCGCGTTTCAGAAGCTTTAGATTTTTTTGATAATATTCCTAAAGTAAGAAATAAAATACAAGTAATGATGGATGTTGGTTTATCATATATCGAACTTGGACAACCAGCTCCGACTTTATCTGGTGGTGAAGCTGGACGTGTTAAGTTGGCGAAAGAACTTCAAAAAAAAGCAACCGGTAAAAGTGTTTTCATTTTAGACGAACCAACGACGGGATTACATAGTGATGATATAAAGAAATTATTAGCTATTTTACAACGTATTGTTGATAATGGTGATACTGTTATTGTAATAGAACATAATTTAGATGTTATAAAAGTTGCTGATTACTTAATTGATTTGGGTCCTGAAGGAGGAGATCAAGGTGGATCAATAGTTGCGACTGGTACACCAGAACAAGTTGCTAAAGTAAAAGAAAGTTATACCGGTCAATGGTTAAAAAAATATTTATAGGATGGTAAAGTATGGCGATAGAATTAGAAGTTACGAAAAAAGTTCGAAATAAACCGATAATAAAAAGGTTAGAATTAGAATATGGAGATATGAATTATATAATTGTTAATTTATTAGAAAATGTCATTGATGTTGATGGAAATTTATGGGAATATCAAATAGATGATGATATAAAACAAAAAATATTTGATTTAGTATGGGATTATGCTGAATTAGATGAATTTGACTATTGGCCAGATAAAAGTAAGGATCATAAACCAATGTCACCTAAATGGAGATTAGCATTTTATGATGAGTTTGATACGTATTATCATAAGAGTGGAGCAACTCACTATCCAGACAAATTTATGGATCTTGTAAAATTATTAAAAGATTTAAAATAAAAAAGCTTTATTTAAATAGAGCTTTTTTGACTATTGTTGGATAAAAAAAGATTTATGTTATAATATTTTACTAAGGAGGAATCATATGAATCCAGTAGCTTTTTCGATAGGTCCACTTGAAATTAGGTGGTATTCAATATGTATTTTAACAGGAATAATAGTAGCTTATTTGTTAGCAAAGCATGAAAGTAAAAAATTTAATTATGAAAAAGATTTTATTTTTGATTTAGCTTTTTATGTGGTGATTTTTGGTATTTTAGGAGCACGTTTATATTATGTTTTATTTAATTTTAAATATTATGCAAATGATTTTCTTGAAATATTTAAAATTTGGAATGGTGGTTTAGCTATTCATGGTGGCGTTATTGCTGGTCTAATAACTTTAATTGTTTATTGTAAATTGAAAAAAGTTGATATATTTAGAACAACTGATTTGATTAGTATCTCTTTATTGTTAGCACAAGCAATTGGTAGATGGGGAAACTTTTTTAATAGTGAAGCTCATGGTCCAATAACAACATTAAGTAATTTACAAAATATGAAATTTATTCCTTCTTTTGTTATTCAGGGAATGAAAATAGATAATGTTTATTATCATCCGACGTTCTTCTATGAGTCGTTGTGGTGTTTTATTGGAGTAATTTTTTTATTAATTATTCGTCGTTATTTAAAAAATTTAAAAAAAGGTCAATTAACATGTTTATATTTTATTTGGTATGGTATAGGTCGCTTGTTTATTGAATCATTGAGAACTGATTCACTGATGATTGGGAATTTGAAAATGGCTCAAGTGTTTTCGATTATGTCTATTGTATTCGGTTTAATATTTTTAATTTATTTATTTGTTAAAAGAGATAGTGAACTTTATTATGGAAAGGAAAATAGTAAATGATTTACGATTTAATAATTGTAGGAATGGGACCTGCTGGAGTTACAGCTTCAATATATGCTAAAAGGGCTGGTTTGAATATTTTATGTTTGGATAAAGGAATGATAGGTGGGTATCTAAACTTTATTGATAGGATTGATAATTATCCGGGGTGTTATAATGTAACAGGACCAGAATTAGCTTTTAATTTATATACACAAATTAAAAATCTGGAAATAAACTATAAAAATGAAGAAGTTATAGATGTTGTTGATGAGGCTGAAGAAAAAGTTGTTAAGACCTCAAAAAATGAATATAAATGTAAATATTTAATTATTGCAACAGGAAGAATTTCTAAAAAATTGGGGTTAGAAAATGAAGATGTTTTGCTGGGAAACGGGTTAAGTCATTGTGCTTTATGTGATGGATATTTATATAAAAACCAGGATGTAGCTGTTGTTGGTGGTGGCGAAAGTGCTTTAACTGAAGCTTTGTACTTAGCTAATATTTGTCATAATGTTTATTTAATTCATCGTAGTGAAAATTTTAAAGCTGCGGAAGATTTGATTGAACGAATTTTAAAAAAGCAAAATATTATTCTAAAAAAGAATAGAAAAATAAAAACATTAAATATAAAGGATAATAAGTTAGATTCGTTGAGTCTTGATAATGGTGAAAAATTGAATGTGTCATGTTTGTTTTCATATATTGGATATGTTCCAGGAACTAATTTTGCAATTACATTAGGTTTAGCTGATAAAAATGGATATATAAAGGTTGATGAAAAATATGAAACAGAGCATTCGGGAATATATGCAATTGGAGATATTATAGAAAAAGAAATGTATCAAATTGTTACAGCGAATGCTGAGGGAGCAATCGCAGCTAATGAAGTTATAAAAAGAATTAAAGCTAAATAATTCTTTTTTTATATATAATTGTCGAAATTTTTCCCTTTTTGTGTTAAATTATATTTGGTGATTTGATATGAGTAATCCTTTAGTTATGGCATATATGGGAGATACAATATATGAAGATTATGTAAGAGAATTTTTGATAAAAAAAGGATATGCTAAAATAGGCGAACTGCAAAAAGAAAGCTTGAATTATGTAAGCGCTACTAGTCAACGTAAACATTTGGAAAGATTAATTAATGAAGGCTTTTTATCTGAACGAGAGATTGAAATAGTAAAATGGGGAAGAAATGCTAAAGGACCTCGTACCAAGAGTGCAGATATTGTTACTTATAGAATGGCGACTGGTTTGGAAGCACTAATAGGACACTTGTATTTTGAAAAAGATAATAAACGTATAGAAGAAATAATGAATTATATTTTAGGAGAGTAGTATGAAGGTATTTGGAAAAAATGTTTTTAATGAAATGAAAAATGAGTTTAAATCTATTAAAAGAATTTATTTAGCTCGTAATTTTAATGATAATGATATTCTAAATTTTATTAAAGATAAAAAGATTAGTTATTCTTTTATGGATATTAAAGCAATGGATAAAATGGTTGATGGAAAACATCAAGGAATTATTATGGTTGTTGATGATTATAATTATGTTGATTATAAAAAAATGTTAAATGATAAAGTTGTTGTAATGCTTGATCATTTAGAAGATCCACACAATTTAGGAGCAATTATTAGAACTTGTGAAGCAGCTGGAATTAAATCAGTAATAATTCCTAAAGATCGTAGTGTTGGAGTTACTAGTACTGTTATGAGGACTAGTAGTGGAGCTTTAGAATATGTTGATGTGGCAATGGTTAATAATTTAGTAAATACAATTGAAGAATTTAAAAAAAATGGTTATTTTGTTTATGCGGCAGATATGGATGGAACTAATTATCGTGATGTTTCTTTTGCTGATAAAGTTTTACTAGTAATTGGAAGCGAAGGTAATGGAGTGGGAAGATTAGTCAAAAAATCTTGTGATCAAATTTTGGCAATTCCACAATATGGTAGTGTTAATAGTCTAAATGCTTCTGTAGCAGCTGGTATTTTGATTTATGGTATTGTTAATAGGTAGGTTATTATGAATTATGAAAATTATAGTGATGATTATTTATTACAAATGATTAATGAAAGTAGCGAGGAAGCTAAAGATGCTATTTTTGAAAAATATCGCTATATTATTGATATTGAAGTAAAAAAATATTTAAACATGGCATCAGTACTTGGATACGATTATAATGATTTATATCAAGACGCATTACTTGGTTTTGCTGATGCTTTAAATGGGTATCGAGATGATCGAAATGCTTCGTTAGCAAGATTTATAACAGTTTGTGTTGATAGAAGACTACAACTTTCGATAAAAAAAGCAGGTCGTATTAAAAACAAATTGATTGCTGACTCTTTATCATTAGAATATACTTATGAACAATTTTCTTCACCATTACGTGATTTACTTAGTGATAATTCATTGAATGATCCGTTGGAACAAATTGTTAAAGATGAGAAAATGAAAGAGTTAGTATCTAAAATAAAAGATGCTTTGTCGGCAGCGGAGTATGAAGTTTATACTTTGATGATTAGTGGTTTGAATTATAATGAAATTGCACTTATTTTGAATAAGACTCCGAAGCAAATTGATAATTCAATGCAACGAATAAAAACAAAAATAAAAAAGATCTTGGATGAAAGGTAGTAAAATACTTGTATTTATAAAGGAAATGTGTTATTTTATTGGTAACACGAAAAGGTGTTTTTTTAATACAAAAAAATGAGGTGAACTTATGGCACAAAAGCAAACAAAAAAAATGCTTGAAAAAGAAGAAATAGTAGAAGAAGATGTTGCTTCTGAAGTCGAAGAAGCGGCTTTAGAAGAACAAGAAGAAGTAAGAGAAGTAAAAGAGGATAAAAAGAAAGAAAAGAAAAATAAAAAAGAGTCTTCAACTAAAGGTGATGGATATTTTAAATCATTAAATAAAGAGTTGAAAAAAGTTGTATGGCCTAAGGGTGGAGAAGTTTTGAAATCAACTATTGCAGTAATAGTAATATGTTTGGTTTTAATAGGTTTCTTTGAATTAACTCAGTTATTAGTAGCATTTGTGAAAGGATTGTTTGTATAATGGAAAAAGAATGGTATGTTGTTAATACTTATAGTGGTCATGAATCAAAAGTAAAAGAAAAATTGGAATCAAGAGCAGTCTCAATGGGAATGCAGGATCATATTTTTAGAGTAATAATTCCTGAAACTACAGAAGTAGAAGTGAAAGACGGCGTAAAGAAAGAAAAAGTAAAAAAAATGTTTCCTGGTTATGTTTTAGTAGAAATGATCATGTCAGATGAAGCTTGGTATATTGTACGTAATACTCCAGGAGTAACAGGATTTATAGGTTCATCAGGACATAAAGCCAAACCTACGCCATTGATGCCTCAAGAAATAGATCATATTTTGGCTACGATGGGTATGAGTAGAGTTGATATTGAGTCTGAAATGACTGTTGGATGTAAAGTAACAATAATTGATGGTCCATTCAAAGGAATGACAGGAACTGTTGATAGTATTGATACTGAAAATAATAGATTAAATGTTTTAATAGATTTATTTGGACAAGAAACACCTGTTGAAGTTGAATTATTTCAAGTTAATAAAATACAAGAATAAGCTTTGGAGACAAAGCTTTTTTTGACTTTTAGTATCTCATTTAATATAATACGTGCTGAGTTTTAAGAAACAGGGGGAAGCTTATGTATGGATGTGAAATTTATCGAAAAGATTGCAATGAAATATTAAAAGAATATCAAAATAAGGTAAATGCAGGTCAAAGGAATTATGCTAAAAGAGATTTATTGTTAGTAAGAAATGCATATAAAACTCTTGAGATTATAGAAAACCCTTTATTAAATTTTAACCAGTATTTTCAATATATAGAAAGTTTAAATTTAAATCAAGAAGAATATCGTAAATTGATGCGCAATAAAATGTTTCCCATGGGTGGTTCAATTAAAGCGTGGATTGTTACTATTTTTGAATTTTGTCAAAATGGTAAAATAAAAGATCAGGAAATTGTTTATAAAGTTTTTTCTATATATCAAAAGGTTGTAATGGATCAGATTGATGATCTGGCTAGTTCTTTAATGAGATTATCTTTTTTACTAGGATATAATGATGAACAATTGGCTGCGTTTTTACATATTAAATTGTTTATGCTTCAGAAATTAAAAAAAAGAAAAGAGCCTTTGAAGGAACGAATTTTTAATAAAATATTAGAAGCGGAGAAAGAGTATGATAAAAATGTCTTTGAAGATTGGCAATTGTTAGAAATAGAAAATTTTTTTCTAAAATTAAAAAAATGTGATTATGAAAAAAGGATACACAAAGAAAAAAAAGTTTCTAAAAAAATTGAGAAATCTAGAGTTAAACAAAAAGAAATTACTTTTCAAAATTGGTTGAAAATTAATGGTGTTGTTGAGTTACGTGCAAAATGTTTAGAGATTAAAGAATATTTAAAGCGAAATGACGTTGATCGAATTACTAATGATGTTAAATTTCTAGATGGAACATATATGAACCCTTTATTACGAAAATTTATTCATTTTAATAATTCTGCTTCACTTGATGTTCCGTTAGAAGTAAAAGAATATTTATCTAGAGAATTAGCTGAAATTATTGAATTGTTTTTTAAAAATAAAAATAATAAATTAAATAAAAATAGTAATTTAAATTATGGTTTAGCATTAGATAAAGTTTTGTTTAGTTTTGATATATCTTATATTGCTTTTTTTGAACATACCCAAATTCCAATGAGTGTTATAAGTGGAATATGTCGAAATGAATTTTTTCCATCAGCAGAGCTTGTTATGAAAATAATTGCTTTATTAAATGATCTTAGTTTCTTACCTTTAGATGATTATCAATCTGTTATATTAAAAGAAGCCAAAGAAATTTACGGAGAATTGTACCTTGAAGTTTATGGTAAGAAAAATAAAGAAATTAATAGTTATGTGTTGTATTCTAAAGAAAAGCTTTTAATTTTTGAAGAAAAGATACAAGGCGTTGATTTAATCATACTTAATTCTGTTAAGAAAAATAAGTTTGATTGGTATTTAAAATGGTTAACGTTTTATTATATATGTGAGGTAGAAGAAAGAAAACCGAACAAAAATGAATATTTTTATGATGGAACAATAATTTTTAAATGGATTTTTACTCAAAAAAATACTTTAGATAAAAGTAATTATTGCTTAGAGTTATCTAAAGATCAAATGTTTTTGTTAGACATGTTAATGGAAAAAGTTGATGAATTAAATTATAAAAAACATAATGTTGATGAGTTAAAAATTATTGAAAATTTTGATTCCATTATTAATGAATATACTGAAAGAATTAAAAATGGTGAAGATTTATTAACAACTTTGAATAATGATACTTCTACTATTTGGAATTTGTTACGTAAGATGATTTTTATGGGAAATTGGTTTAATGATGAACAAATTTTAAAAGTTAAACAACTTAGAAATATGGCGATTGTTAATCATTATGGATACAATAGAATGAATGGAATAAAATACGAAGAAAGTTTTGGATTTAGATTAATTTCTTTAATGGATTCTTTTAATATTTCAATAGTAGAGTTTGCTAAAATGGTAGATTGCTCTGTGCCTTCAATAACATCGTATCGCCGTAATGATTCTATTCCATCTGTTGAAATTATAAAGAAAATGAAAAATGTGATTTTACAATTGCAAATGCAAGCAATTAATATTGATCAACAACAAGAAATTATAGTTTTTGAAAGTTTTTTAAATAAAGTAGCTTATGATAAAAAAACGAGAACTAATGGTCAGGATAAAAATAATTATTTGCAATCTTTTGATAAGTATGTTTACAGAAAAACAGGAAATGTTTATTTAGATATTGAAAAAGGTATTTTAACTAAAGTGAAAGAAAATAACGTTGATTGGTATAATGATTTCTTGATAGTTTGGGAAGCTTTAAAAAATAGTGATACTTCTTTGTATGATGGTAATAAAGGATATTTAAATAAATTTGGATGGTATTTAGATGCAATGCGAGATTTAAATCATGATAAATTAAGCTATGAACAAATTGTTCTTCTTAAATATTTAACTATAACTGAAGAAAAAAATAAATTTAAATTTTTAAAAGCTAAAGTAAAAAAAAGAATTAATGAAGTAGAATATTTTATAGACGTAAATGGTAGACTTCCGAAAAATGGCGAGGTTGAATTAGATGATCATATAGATGCATATTTATTTTACCGTGATTTGAGAGATAAATATTGGGGATTTCTTCCTACTAGGTATAGATGGTTTGATGATGAAATGTTTGTTATGACTAAGGAATTACTTGTTAAAGTGAATAAACTTGAATATGGATTAGAAAATAAAGATGATTATAAAGAAAATAATAACTACTATATTGGTAATTTTTTAAATTATTTACGTATCAGTTTAGGTTTTTCTAATAGAGTTTTACCTAGTATATTGAATTTACCACGCGAAATTGTTACAAAAATTTATAAAAATGAAATACCTTTAAATTTAGAGTATCTTACTTTTCTTTTAAAATATTTTGGTGATTTTACAAAAAATGATTTACGTAGAGATCAATTGGTTGATATTGATAATTTTTATAAATTTATAAATACCTTGAATACTAGAAAAAATAACGAATTAAATTTGAGTTTGGTGTATTCGCCAGAAGAAGAAAATTAATAAAAAAATCTTGCATTTATTAATATAGTGTGTTAGTATCTTAGGTGCAATTATGTATATTTGTATATATGTGATTAGCTTAAGTGGGAGGGAATAGCGGATTGCCCTATACCACTTTCGCGAAAAAAATTTTTTAGGAGGTGTTTTTCGTGGCAAAAGAAGTCGTAAAGAAAATTAAATTACAAATTCCTGCTGCAAAAGCAACACCAGCACCACCTGTAGGAACTGTTTTAGGACCTGCTGGAATTAATCTAGGTGAATTTTGTACAAAATTCAATGATGCTACAAAGGATAAAGCTGGAGATATCGTTCCAGTAGAAATCAGCATTTATGATGATAGAAGCTTTGATTTCGTACTAAAAACTCCACCAGCTGGTTTCTTAATAAAGAAAGCTGCAAAAATTCAAAAAGGAAGCACAAAAGGTGCCAACGAAGTTGTTGCAACAATTACTGTTGATGAATTAAGAAAAATTGCAGAAACTAAGTTGCCTGATTTAAATGCATATGATGTAGAATCAGCAATGAAAACTATTGAGGGAACTGCAAGAAATATGGGTGTAGCTGTTAAAGGATTAAATGATGCTGAGTTAGCAGAACAAGAAAAAGAAGCTAAAGAAGAAGAGATTAAAGAAGCTAAGAGAGAAGCTGAATTAGAAAAACTTGAAGCTGAAGTAAATGAATCTCACGAAGTAGAAGTAATTAACGAAAATAAAGAAACAGAAGAATAATTTATAATATAAGATTATAAATTGATATAAAAAAAGTCCGCTAATAAACCACAATTAGGAGGTAAAATAATGAGAAAGTTAGGTAAAAAGTATGTGGAAGCTTCTAAAAAAGTAGATAAGAATACTCTTTATACTAAAGAAGAAGCAATTAAATTAGTCAAAGAAACTGCCATAACTAATTTTGATAGTACTGTTGAAGTAGCTTTTAAATTAAACTTAGATACTAAAAAAGCTGATCAACAATTAAGAGGATCTATGGTATTACCTAATGGAACTGGAAAAACTAAAAAAGTATTAGTAATTGCTAAGGGAGAAGCTGCTGAAGCTGCTCGTAAAGCAGGTGCTGATTATGTTGGCGATACTGACATGATAGAAAAAATCCAAAATGAAAACTGGTTTGACTATGATGTTATTGTTGCTACTCCAGACATGATGGCTCAATTAGGTAAAATTGGTCGTGTTTTAGGACCTAAAGGTTTAATGCCAAACCCTAAAACTGGTACAGTTACTATGAATACTCAAAAAGCAGTTGAAGACATTAAAAAAGGTATGGTTAGTTATAAAACTGATTCTTATGGAAATGTACATTCAGTTATTGGTAAAGTTTCATTTGATGATGCTAAATTAATCGAAAACTTAAATTATGTTGTAAATACAATTAATAAAGCAAAACCAGCTGTTGTAAAAGGAAAATATATTGAAAATATTTCAATTTCTAGTACAATGGGACCTGGCATAAAAATTGACAAAAATTCTTTTGACATTTAATTGTTGATAGAATATAATAAATTTGTTGAAAAAAAGCGTTTTCCAAAGACAGCAAGTACAAAATAAATCTTGCCGAGGATACTTATTTTATAACATTTTGAAATGTTGTATTTTAAGCTTTTCCTTGGGGGAAAAGCTTTTTTAAAATCCTAAAGGAGGGAAAAAATGGCAAGTTCAAAAATTTTAGAAGCTAAGAAGTCAATCGTTTCAGAAATTCAAGACAATGTAAAAAATAGCGAATCTGTTATATTATTTACTTATCAAGGTTTAAGTGTTTCTGATATGAGTGAATTAAGAAGAGAACTAAGAAACATTGATAGCGAAATTAAAGTTTATAAAAATACTTTAGTAAAAAGAGCTTTGAATGAATTAGATTTAAACTTAGATGAGTTCTTAGAAGGTCCAAATGCAATTCTTTTTGGAAAAGATTTGTTAGAACCAATTAAAGTTTTATCAAAATTTGCTAAAGATCATGATAAAGCTGAAATTAGAGTAGGTATTATTAGTGGTGCTAAAGCAGATTTAGATACAATTAAAGAATATGCGGCAATTCCATCAAGAGAAGGCTTACTTACTATGTTGGCTGGTGGAATGATTCAATATGTTAGAGATTTAGCTATTGGTCTTAATATGTATGCTGAACAATTAGAAAAATAATTAAAGTGAGAAAGGAAGAAATAAAATGGCAAAATTAACAAAAGATGAATTTATAAGTGCTTTAAAAGAAATGACTATTCTTGAAGTAAAAGAATTAGTTGATGCAATGAAAGAAGAATTTGGTGTAGATCCAAGTGCTGTTGCAGTAGCAGCTGCTCCAGCAGCAGGAGCTGAAGCTCAAGAAGATAATGCAGCTAAAACAGTTGTATTAAAAGAAGCTGGAGCTACTAAAATGCAAGTAATTAAATTATTAAAGGAAATTACTGGTTTAGGTTTAGTAGAAGCTAAAGGTTTAGCTGATAATGGTGGAAACGTTAAAGAAAACGTTCCAGCTAAAGAAGCTGAAGAAATTAAAGCACAATTAGAAGCAGTTGGTGCTACAATCGAATTAGTATAATTGCTTTTATAAAACGACTTGAGATTTCAAGCCGTTTTTTTCATGGTGGAAAAAAAGTTTATTGTGTATTATAATTATTGATAGAAGGAGGGGAGTAATGTGAAACTTAATAACCATGGTTGGGGAATGAAAAATATGATTATTTATTGTTGTATATTACTTCTCTTTTTAATTATTGCAGTTTGTAATGTACATTCTTTATATAAAAATATCGAAGATGGTCATAAAAGTTATAATAATCAAAATAAACAAAACAATAAATTAAATAATACAACTAATAAAAACCAAAATAATAATGGAACTACGAATGGTGGAAATTCAAATGTTTATATTGATTATAGTATTTATCATGATTATGAAAAAAAGATGGCTGAAGTTGCTAAGAGTTATGTGATAGAAAATCGTGATGCCTTACATACGGGAATTGCTTCGGTTTTATTAACAGAACTGGTTACGAATGGTTATATCAATCAGTTATATGATCAGGTTAATAATACTGAATGTTCTGGTTATGTTAATGTATGGGATGATGAGAGTGGAACCTATCAAAGTCAAGCTTACTTGAAATGTACTAATTATACAACAGAAGGATATTAGGAGGTATAGAATGAAAAAAAGTAATAAGAAAAAAAAGAGAAAGAGTTTAAAAAAAATAATAAAAACTATTTTGACTAATATTAAGAACTTTTTTGTTAATATATATATTAAATTTAAGAAATTACCTAAAAAATTGCAAAAATTAATTATTTTGTGGTTAGCTATTTTTATTATAATTGTTGTTTTGATATTTTTTTGTGGTACAAATAAAAAAATTGTTGTTAATCATGAAAAAATGGAAAATGATGTTGTATCTGCAGCTTTAGACTATGTAAAAACTCGTGAATTATATCCAACAAAAGATCAAAAAATGCGTTTAAATATAAATACCTTGATTGAAAATGGAGATTTGTATGATGATGCTGTTGATAAAAGTTGTATAGGTTATGCGCTAATTTTTTATGATGAGGATAAGAGTGATTATAATGTAAAGGCTTATTTAAGTTGTAAAAATTATGAAACGGATGGTTATACTTTTATTAAATAGAAAAAGATGGTTTGTATTGACATTTTTAATATATAATGTTATATTATGTTTGCGTTTTAAATCAGGTTTCGCCTAGGCGGAACCTAATTTAAGAAAATGTTTGATACACCAGGATGTGTGTATATGAGAGGAGGAAGAATATGACAACTATTAATCAATTAGTAAGAAAAAACAGAAAAGACAAAACTAAAAAAAGTAAAAGTCCAGTTTTAAATGTTGGTTTTAATAGTATGGAAAGAAAGGCTACAGTTCAAAATAGTCCACAAAAAAGAGGAGTATGTACAAAAGTAGGAACTCGTACACCAAAGAAACCTAACTCAGCATTAAGAAAATTCGCTCGTGTTAGATTATCAAATGGTAGAGAAGTTGATACTTATATTCCAGGTGAAGGACACAATTTACAAGAACATAGCGTAGTATTAGTACGTGGTGGACGTGTAAAAGACTTAATCGGTGTTCGTTATCACATTGTACGTGGTACTCTTGATACTCAAGGCGTTAATAATAGAAAACAAAGCCGTAGTAAATATGGTACAAAAAAACCAAAAGATAATAAATAATTCTTAATAAGATAATAAGGAAGGAGAGATAAATATGCGTAAGAGACGTGCAGAAAAAAGAGATGTTTTACCTGATCCAATATATAATTCTAAGATTGTTACTAAGTTAATTAACCAAATTATGCAAGATGGTAAAAAAGGTACAGCTGAAAGAATTTTATATGAAGCTTTTGATATGATCAAAGAAAAAACAGGAAAAGATCCTATGGAAGTTTATTTGAAAGCTTTAGAAAATGTTACTCCTCTTTTAGAAGTAAAATCTAGAAGAGTTGGTGGCTCTAATGTTCAAGTTCCTATTGAAGTAACAGACGTAAGAGGCCAAGCATTAGCATTACGTTGGATTGTAAACTATGCTAAATTAAGAAATGGTAAAGGAATGGCTATAAATTTAGCTAATGAAATTATGGACGCTGCAAATGGCGTTGGTGGAGCCGTTAAAAAACGTGAAGATACTCATAAGATGGCAGAAGCAAATAAAGCATTTGCTCATTATAGATGGTAGGAGTAAGAGAATATGGCAAGAGATGTTACAATAGATAAGTTAAGAAATATCGGTATCATGGCTCATATTGATGCTGGTAAAACTACTACAACTGAGAGAATTTTATACCTTACTGGTATAACTCATAAAATTGGTGAGACACATGATGGTGAATCTCAAATGGACTGGATGGCTCAAGAGCAAGAAAGAGGTATCACAATTACTTCTGCTGCTACTACATGCCACTGGAAAGGTTATAGATTAAATATTATTGATACTCCAGGACACGTTGACTTTACAATAGAAGTACAAAGATCTTTAAGAGTATTAGATGGAGCTGTTGCATTAATTGATGCACAAGCTGGTGTTGAACCACAAACAGAAACTGTTTGGAGACAAGCAAACGAATATAAAGTTCCAAGAATGATTTGTGCAAACAAAA
>UWSL01000003.1 GCA_900552975.1 uncultured Mycoplasmatota bacterium
TAGTGCTGGCATTAATTATAAATTCCAATACTTTTATAATAGTGAGTTTGATGTTTACCTTCGTTCAACTACTGAATTAGCGGTAAATACTGACAACACATATCTTCTATATAAAATAATAAAAACTACTACTAGTAATAATAAACTTAATACTGAAATAGCAGTTGCCTATGTATACAATTATAATAATAAATATTATTTTACTAAAGATGCTAATAATAAAGAAAAAGTTTATGAATCTGATAAGTTAGAATTACAAGAAGATAAATTAAATGAATTTGAACATTTCACAATAACACTTAAAAAAGTTAACGACGACTACGTCTTTGAAAAAATTTCTAAAAACAAATAACAAAAAAACATTATCTCAATTGATAATGTTTTTTTATCTAAAATAAACTTAATTGATTGCTTTCAGACATATTGTCTAAACAACCTAAAGCTTTTAATTTTTCCATTGCACTCGTATTTACCTTGCCTCTATTTCGTAAATCTTCCATTGAAATAAATGGACCACCTTTACGAGATTTAACTATCGCCTCGGCAACATTTTCTCCCAAACCATCAAGAGCTCTAAATGGAATAATTAAACCTTTTTCATCCTCAGTAATAACAAATTTTTTACCATCACTTTTATCGACATCAATATTTTTAAAATAAAAACCTCGACAACACATTTCCAAACATAATAATAAAGTTTCTCTTGTATCTGCTTCCTTATTAGATATGGAATTACCTTTTGCATCCAATTCATCAATCTTAGCTCTAATTGCATCTTCACCCTTTATCATTGAAGCAATATCAAATTGATCACGTCTAATTGACAAATAAGCACAATAATATAGTATTGGATAATGCACTTTAAACCAAGCTATTCTAAAGGCTGAAGTAACATAAGCGGTCGCATGCGCCTTAGGGAACATGTATTTTATCTTATGACAAGATTCAATATACCATTCAGGAATGTTATGTTCTTTCATATATTGTGCATGTTCGGCCCAAGTAGCCGGATCTTTACTAGCTTTACCTTTACGAACAAATTCCATTATTTTAAATGCTTTAGCAGGTGGTAATCCCCATTGAATTAAATTAACCATAATATCATCACGACAACCAATAACATTTTTAAAAGGAACTTGAATAACTCCCTTTTCGTTAGGAGTACACAAATCTCTGGCATTTCCTAACCATACATCTGTTCCGTGTGATAAACCAGATATCTTAATAAGTTCGGCAAAAGTTGTCGGTTTTGTTTCTTCAAGCATACCAAGTAAGAACGATGTACCAAATTCTGGAACACCTAAAGTTCCAGTTGGGCAATACTTACGACCATTTTTATCAACTGAACCTCTTAATTTATAGCGATCGACTCCCAAAATTTCTGGGCCAGTAAATATTTTCATGGTATCTAAGTCTCCTAAATCAATCGCTGTCACATCAAAATCTTCTCGACCATGCGTAATATACTTATTAGCTAATTCTTGAAGCATTCTTAAAACCGTTGGATCATCGTGTCCTAATATATCTAATTTTAATAAATCTGCATCAATAGCATGGTAATCAAAATGGGTTGTACGCCAAGCTGCTGTTGGATCATCAGCAGGATATTGAAATGGAGTAAAATCCCAAATATCTTTATATCCAGGTACAACAACGATTCCGCCTGGATGTTGGCCTGTTGTTCTTTTAACCCCAGTACAACCAACACTTATTCGTTCAACCTCAGGAACTCTTATAAAGGACTTAATAACACCTTTTTTCTTCAATTCATCCTTACCAGTTACTGACAAACCATAACTTTGAGCTTCAATCTTTAACACATCATAAAGGCGTTCTTCAAAATACCCTTGAACGTAACCAAAAGCTGTTTTATCTGCTACCGTTCCAATTGTTCCAGCACGATAAACATTATCTGTTCCAAACAAAACTTTCGTATATTCGTGTGCTGAAGCTTGATTATCTCCAGAGAAATTCAAGTCGATATCAGGAACTTTTTCACCTGCAAAACCTAAGAAAGTTGCAAATGGCATATCATTACCTTGATGAACCATAACAGTTTGACATTTTGGACATTTTTTTTCTGGCAAATCAAATCCTGATGGATAATTTTCAGAATAAGCTACTCCATTTTCATCTTCAAATTCGCTATGTTGACAATTTGGACAATAATAATGTGCTGGTAAACCATTACATTCTGTAATTCCCATCATACTAGCAACAAATGATGAACCAACTGAACCACGACTACCAACCAAATAACCATCATCATTAGAGTGCTTAACTAACTTTTGGGCAATCAAATAAATAACATCAAATCCCCCTCCAATAATACCAGTTAGTTGCGCTTTAGCTTTCTCAATAGCTTGTTCTTCTGTTAATTCTTCTTCACTTGTTCTAAGAACTTGTTCCTTTTTCAAATTAACAACTCCATCATAACCACTCATGATAACATCATGCAAAGTTGGTGTAAAAATATTATCTCTTTCTTCATCACTCATCTCGGGATGATCAATAGCAATTTTTTCTTTAACCAAAGCATTAATTTTATCACCATAAAATTCCTGTGCAATACGTTCCTCAATATTAGCAGGCAATGGATCTCCATACATACTATGCGCTTTATCAAAAACCAAATCGCGACACGTTTCTTGGGAGTGCTCAATAATTGGTGAATAAGGCTTATCAGGATAAATAACAACTTCTATTTCTTCTAGCATACCAATAATCTTATTGGGATTATCAATGACTATTTCTTTAATCAAATCCTTATCTTTTAAGAAAGAAAATTCATCTAACATTTCACGAGTCGTCCTAAAAAATTGATTAGGAATATGACCTGACTTAACTGTTTCTGAATCATTATAATTACTTAATAATTCATATATTCCTTCATTTTCTCTAACAATTCCCGCTACTAATAATTTACGCAATGAAGAATTTACAAATTTAAGCTTTTCTTCTTCACCATTTTTACCTTTAAAAATTTCTTCATTAGTATTATTTTTATTAATTGCATATATATCAGCTAAATTAGTCGCCGTAATCGGAATCTTCCTTATTTTTGTCAAAACATAAATATATTTTAATAACTTCTTATCTAAATCGTCTAAACTAATTCCTCGACTACCTGCAGCCTTTATAGTAGCTTGAATATTTTCATTATTAGTGTTTTGCTTACTACTACCATTTAAATATCTTGCTAATGGATGTCGTCCTTTACCAGGAACATTTTGATTAACAATAATCTCTCGATATAATCGGTCTTCTTTATTTATATTATGGACATCTCCTGTTGCTACAATCAACTTACCAGCTGCTTTCGCACATTTTATAATCTTCTTAAGACATTTATATAAATGATCCATATTATTAATATCATGACCACGTAATAAATGCTCATAATTAGCTGGTGGTTGAACTTCGATATAATCATAAAATTGCATTGCTTCTATTAAATCTTCTTCACTTCTAACTTCTGCTAAATAAAATATTTCTCCATTTAAACAAGCACTTCCCACTAATAAGCCTTCTCTATTTTCTTCAATCAACTTACGTGGTATTCGGGCATTACGCTGAATAAAGTTAGTATTAGCATAACTTATTATCTTAAATAAATTTTTTAATCCAACTTTATTCTTAGCAATAAAAGTAATATGTTTACTGTTATCATACATATTAGCAATATGCTCAGTATAAGTCTTTGATGGAATATTTTCATACATTTGTAAATGATCTTCATGACACCATGGGAATTTAAAACGATACTCCATATTACCATATTTAGCAAATGGATAGTCTAAATCGTCTTCTACAACTTCATCTTCAAGTGGTTTAAAAACATAATTTCTTAACGTACTTAATTCACCGATATGATCAAGTAATTTGGGATTGTTTTTAAAACTAATTTCTTCTAACAATCCTAAGTTATTCAAATCTTCTAAAGTTTTAACTCCTCTAATTTGACTTAACATTTTATTAAAAATATATGCTGTATTTTCCGAGTCGACATCGGCCCCATGGTGTTGTCCAACATAAACAACAATTGTTAAAGTCTTTTCTCCAAAAGCATCACTATAATTAATTTGAATATCATTTTCTGCTGGATGTAACTTAATTTCTGACACAAAATCATTTAAAGTTACTCCTTCATTTACTTCGACTGTCAATTTTATTTTTTCTGTTTTGGAAGCTTTTTGAACCTTATTTAAATGATAAATATTACGATATTTCTTTACTCTTTCTTCAGTTGTAATATCAACATCATAATATTCTTCTTTTGTTATGGTTAATACTTCTTCATCATCAACCATAATTTTTTTAAATAAGCTACCAACTGAACTATCTAATATAGTTCCACTTGCTCCTGATTCTGATAATTTTTCTTCATCATCTTCCAAAGCTTCACCAGTATCAATTCCATAGAATTTACCTAATGCTTTTAAACTATGTTTCTTTAAATCACGATTAATAACTCTTGATAGCATCAAAGTATCAATAATAGGATTAGAAACTTTACCTAAACCATACTTATAATAAGCCATATCTAGCATATTTTTATCGAATCGAGCGTTATGAGCAACCAAAGGTAAATTACCTATCCACTCTTTAAAACGTTTTGTAACTGTCTCTTCATCTAAAGCATCTTTAACATCATCATCGGAAATATCTGTTACACGTGTTATTTGCTCATCTATATGATGTCCTGGATTAATTAATTCTTCAAAACGATCAACGACTTCACCGTTATGGATTTTTACCCCACCTATTTCAATCATTGAATCACCAAGACCAGGATTAAAACCAGTTGTTTCTGTATCGAATACAACAAATGTATTATTTTCAATTTCTTCATTTGTCGCATTAAAACAAACATTTAAAAATGATTCACACATTTCAATCTCAGCACCATAACCAGCTTTAAAGAAAGGTAAATGTTTCTTCTCTTCTTCAGCCTCCGCAATCATTCGTTCCATCTCACTAATACCTTCTTGATTTCCTGATGAACGAATTTCTTCTAAACTCTTTTTCAAATCATCTATCTTCGCTTGCGCTTTTTTCTTTAAACCTTTATTAAAAGAAGTTACTTCACCAAAAACATGAGGAAATGACTGACAACAATCATGATCTGTTATAGCAATTCCTCGATGTCCCCATTCCATGGCTTGACGAACCAATTTCACTTCGTCACATACACCATCCATCTGACTCATCATCGTATGTGCATGCAACTCAACACGTTTTTCTGGTTCATTATCAACCCTCTTAAAAGACGGAACATCCGTTAGTTTTTCATAACTACGAAAATTAAATACTAAATCACTCGCAAAATTATCGTAGCGAACTTGTCCCTTAAAAGAGAACCATTCGCCATTTTTTAACTCTTTTGATTTAGCTATAAAATCTTCTTCATCTTTCGCAAAGCATTTAGCTAAAATACTTGATGTATTATCACTTATCTTTAAAGTTATTAAAAATAAATCACGGCCATCTTTTGTTTTCAACTGATTAAACTCTGAACCAAATATATAAGCTTCTAAATGAACATTATTTTCCTCAACATTAATACTTTCAATTGTCACTAAACCTTCTCTTGAATATTCAACTTTTTTCTTTGGTACAAAGCCCCCATTATTACCATAACTATTATAGTTAGAATTATTAACTGGTTCCTCATAACTTACTTCAATCTTACGTGTTCGGTCTGCTTCAATTTCTTCTTGAATTTTTTTCTCGTTTTCCTTATTAATAGCTGTTGTAATTTCCATATCATAGAAGCCTAATTCAACTAAGCCTTGAGATAAACCTCTTATTTCTTTTTTTAAAATATCAAACTCTTCACTTCGTGAATCAAGTTCAACGATAATAAAATCATCATCAATACTAATATTTTTATTTTCTAAAGAAACTAAAGAAGGGCGTTTAGCAATTAATTCACCCAATAATACCTTAAAAGCATCTAGGATATCTTCATCTTCCATCTCATTATAAATAAAACTAATATGACATTTACTTTTTCCATTAATCCCTCTTTTAGCACACTTTGTAAGCTCTAGTGTGACCACTGGATTAATAGGTTTCTCATTTTCAATAAAGACTTCAAAAGATTCTTTTTGTCTATTTAGAACAACTTTAGAGATTGTAGCCTCTAAAAAAGCACCATCTTTATCAACAAAATCAATACTATTAAAGAAACGTTCCATCTCATTCATTTTTTATACCTCACTACAATTTTTCTATACTTCTAACTACTATTTGATATTTATCTATTCTTTTAGTCACTTGACCTCTTACTTTAATTAAATCATCTTTTGCTAAATTAATTAAATATTCATCATTTTTCGGAAAAATAATAAAATCACAAGTTCCAGTTTCATCACTTCCCGAAATAAAGCCCATATCTTCGCCTTTTTTTGTCTTAATCTTTCGAATACTACCAACAATAACAACCAAATCAACATACTTATCAAAGTTTTCTTTCATTTTATTAATTTTCATAATACCACTTTGATATTTACTTGAAGGATGATTAGTAACATAAAAGCCAAAGCAAGCCAATTCTCTTGCCATTAACTCCCCTTCAGTATACTCCGGTTGTAAGATAATATTGGGTTTCATGACTAAAGATTCATCTAAATCACTACATAACACCGCATAATCAAGCGCACTATCAATCATTTTAAATAAACTATTATGATTAAATTTAAAATCTCTAAAAGCATCAGCATCAATTAATGACTCTATCGTCTTTCTATTAACACTCTTACCATAAGTTCTCGCAACAAAATTAAAGAAATCTGTATATCTTCCATTTTGTTTTCTTTCCCAAATTATCAATTCAACAGAAGACTCGCCTACATTATGAATCGTATTTAACGGTAATAATAAAGCCTTATCCTTAATAATATACTGCTCTGTACTAATATTAATATTAGGCTTAAAAACCATAATATTTTTCTTTTTAGCTTCATCAATATATTCCTTCGTCTTAATATCACTACCAATACTCATATTAAGTAAATTAGCCATAAAATAAACTGGATACTTACTTTTTAAATAAGCCATCTGATAACCTATTATAGCATAAGAAACAGAATGTGCTTTATTAAATCCATAATTTGCAAACTTTATTATTAAATCATATACTTCTTCGGCTGTTTCCTTTGAATAACCATTTTTTAAAGAAGCGGCCACAAAAACCTCGCGTTCTTGTTCCATTACTTCGACTTTTTTCTTACTCATGGCTCTTCTAATATTATCAGCGGCCGCAAAAGAATATCCCCCCATCTTAACTAAAACTTGCATAATTTGTTCTTGATAAATCATAATACCATAAGTTGGAGCCAAGATTTCTTCCAATGAAGGATCTGGATAGACAACCTTTTCTTTACCTTCTTTACGACGAATATAAACGTCAATATTTTCCATTGGTCCTGGTCTAAACAACGCTAAAGCAGCCACTAAATCATCAAAAGAACTAACTTGTAACTTAGCTAAAAAATTCTTCATTCCTGAGCTTTCAAACTGAAAAATACCTTCCGTATCTACCCTTCTAAATAAAGCAAGAGTCTCTGTATCATTAAAGTCTATCTCATTTAAATTAATATTCTCGCCTGTTTCATTTTTGATTAAATCTAAAACATTTTGAATAATTGTCAAATTACGTAAGGCTAAAAAATCCATTTTTAATAGACCTAATTCCTCTAAGTATTCCATGGTTACACCAGTTAATATATCATTACCACTCTTACAAATTGGAATCACATCATCTAAATCAACAGCTGAAATAACAACTCCTGCCGCATGCGTACTTATATGTCTTTTCAATCCCTCAAGTTTAAAACAAATATGATACAAACGTTTAATACTTTGATTACTATCAACAAAGTCTTTAACATATTTATTTTCATAATTTTCTTTTAAACTAACTTTAGGATTAAGTAAATTACTTAACTTATCTATTAAGTCACCAGCAATCTCAAGATACTTACCAACATCCCTAATAACTTGCCTTGCTCCTAAAGTTCCAAAAGTCATTATATTAGCAACTCTCTTTATTCCATAACGTTCTTTAACATAACTAATAACTTGATCACGCTTATTATATTCAAAATCGATATCAATATCAGGCATAGTTACACGTTCCGGGTTTAAAAATCTTTCAAACAATAAATCATATTTTAACGGATCAACATTCGTAATTCCTATGGCATAACTTACTAACGAACCGGCTGCTGAACCCCTTCCAGGTCCCACTAAAATACCATGGGTCTTAGCATATTTAACATAATCATAAACAATTAAAAAATAATCCGTAAATCCCATCTTTTTAATAACGCTTAGTTCCATTAACAATCTATCCATATACTCTGGCTTAACTTGACCACCTAAACGTTTACTTAGCCCTTTCTTACATAAAGAAGCCAAAAAAGCATATGAATCTGTTATTTTATCATCATAATGGGGAATATACTTATTATTTTTAGGAATAACTAAATCAATAGAAGCAGCTAATTCTTCGGTTGTTGATGCATCACTCTCAGATACTTCTTTAGCTAAATAACTATCCGTTAAAGAATCGATTTCACCCTTTTTTCCCGTTTCTATTCCTCTTAAAATCTCTAAGTACTTAACATCACTAAAAACAAAAGAACATACTTCATTTACATAAACAACCTTTTCATTAAATAATAAGACATTCTTTAATTCATATTCATCTTTGTAACCAAAATAAAAATCATCATAAATACCTGCTACTTCTTCATAAATATCTTTAGCTTGATACGGCAAAACTCCAATAACATCCTTTGCATAAGATTTTAAAGATACATAACTTACTTCATCAGTTTGCATTAATGTATTAATTTTTAATAAATTCTGATAGCCCTCATAGTTTTTTGCATACAAATAAATATGATAATTTGCTATTAATACGTCTAAACCAATAATTGGTTTAATATCATTTTTTAAACAAGTATCATAAAAGTTAATACTGCCAAACAAATTATCATCAAGTAAAGCACAGGTAGTAATATTGTTTTCTTTTAAATAATTTATTAAATCTGGTATTTTAATTAAACTTTTTAATAATGAATAATCAGATTTTATACCTAAAGGAACATACATATTATTACCACCCTTCTTTTTTAATTATACCAAAAAAACAATAAACTTTATACAAGATAAAACATTAATTTTTTTTAATATACTATACCATAAATCATTATTAAATATCATCATTCCATAAAAAATATAGATTATCACAGACAATCTATATTACTTAACTGGTTCACAAACTATAACTGGTCCTTCTTTTTGACATTTTAATTGTTTAAAATCAATTTCTTTTTTTAATCCTTTTCCAATATCATATACTTTATTTGTTTCTGTTCCACCATCTTGTTCTGTAAAACTTACACGATAAGCATTTAAATCATAAGATTCTTTAAATATTTCAAATTTAACTGCTCCTGGAAATGTAAAAAATGTAAAATAAACAAAGTATAATAAAACTAAACAAAAAACAATCGTTAAAATATGTCTTATTGCCTTTAAAAAAATAATTCCTATTATTAGCACAATTAAGATTGATAAAAGTAATTCTAAATTCATAAAGCACCTTCCAATATATATTATATATAAGTATATCACAACTATTCCAAAGAAAAAATAATATTTTATATAGTGACTTCCAAAAGAAAAAGGTCGAAATCAATTGACTTTACAATAACTTTATGATAAAGTCTATTAGGAAACAAAAATTATTAAGGAGGCGGAAAACATGGCTACAAAAATTAGTAATATTAAACCTTTATCAGGAAATAGAAGAAGTCACGCATTGAACGCTACAAAACATGCTCAAAAGCCTAATTACCAAACTTACACAATAGATGGTGAAAAGATTGTTACAACTGCTAGAGAAGCAAGATCATTTAGAAAAAGCGCTCGTGTTAGAAAATGCGATAAGAAAGATGTTTCAGTTGAAGAAGCTGCATAACATCTTTTTTTTTGCCCTTTTTTTCCTCAAAAAAAAATTAATTACTTTATTGTAATTAATCCCTTTTCCAACTCTTCTAAAGCACGTCCTAATTCTTTTTTATTAACATATTCACTTTGTTTCATTTGAAAATGTTTATTCTCAAGCATTTGCTTACTTCTTCTTGAAGCAATGTGGACCAACTTATACTTAGAATCGACAATATTAAGTAACTTGTCAATAGATGGATATATCACATTTATCACGCCCTTACACTAATATAATACATAATTTCCTTATAATTATATAGTATTTTAACTCTTTTTTGACAAGAAATTTACAAATTATTAAGATTCATCATTAATTATAGTTGCTTTTATTGTTCCGTCTTCATTATAAGTCAGCTTTATTTTTAAACCATTCAAATTAGCTTTACTATTACGAGGATCAACAACATTTCCTTCCTCATCATCTCCAACATAATACCCACTCTTTACTAAATCATTAACTGTAATAACCATATTACCATCATCTTTTAAGGTATTTAATGTCTTACCATAAGATTCTGCTTGATGTAAAATTCCCGTTATTTTTTCATCATAAAATTCACCAGAATGATCCTTGAAAGCATAAGAAGTTGCTGATAAAGTAACAAGTGTTACAACTCCCATCGCTATAATAACAACTAATAACTCAACCATTGTATAACCATTCTTTTTCATATCATTCACCTTTTACATTATATCACAATAACTAAAAAAGAAAAAGATAACCAATTTATTAGTTATCTCTTAATACATTCCATTGCAATTATTATCATAAATATTAGACACTTCATCTTCCATTGTACAAGTATATATTGGTTGATAAGTATGTCTATAGACATGATGATTAATAACTTTAGTATTTATTGGAATGATATGTGGAACTTCATAACACATTTGACGATGACAAACTCTTTCTTGTGGACATTCCATAATTGGTGGACAAACACAAGCACCTGCTCCCATCATTCCAGTTGCCATTGGTTGTGGTGTTGCCTTAGCTGCTCCCTCTGTATTGTCAAAGCATCTATTTACAAACATAAAAAACATCCTTTCTAATTTATAATATGATAAAGATCATTTTATGTCTGGGTTTTTCCAAAATAAAAAGAACTTTTCGTTCTTTTTACAACCATTCACCATATTTCTTTATATATATTTTTTTTACTAATGAAACAATCACAAAATAAAGTAAAATAAGCAAAACTAAATATAAATAAAAGCCTTTTGGTAAAACAACAAAATGGAAAGTTGTAATTTTATTTAAAACAATCGGACATATAATAGTTAAAACTAAAGAAAATAAAGTTAACAAATTAAGTTTTTTACTAGCCATCGATTCTATAAATGGTTTTTTAGCCGTTCTTACATTATAAATTATCATTAATTCTGTTGCTAAACAAGTAACAAACCAAGCTGTTTGAAAATACATTTGCTTTTCAACTGAATTATACTTAAAGACATACCAGAAAATAATAAATGATATTACATCAATTAACGAACTAACAATCCCCATTATTTTCATAAAACGTGATATACCTTTTGTGTCCCACTTTTTCGGTTTCAATAAAAACTCTAAATCAACATTATCATAAGGAATACCAATTTGAGAAAAATCATAAATAAAATCTTGTAATAACATTTGAATCGGTAAAAGCGGTAAAAAAGGTAAGAATACACTAGCAATCATAATACTAAAAACATCACCAAAATCAGCACTTAAAGCCATTTTCATATATTTTATTATATTTCCATAAACTTTTCTTCCTTCAATAACGCCTTCTCTTACAACATCCAAACTTTGTTTTAAAATAATAATATCACTTGCTTCTTTGGCAATTGAAGTTGCTGTATTAACAGATATTCCTACATCTGCTTTACTTAAAGCTGGTGCGTCATTAACACCATCCCCCATATAACCAACCACATGACCATTTTTTCTATATAAATCAACAATACGTTCTTTTTGTAAAGGATTCATTCTAGCAAAAACATCAACCTTATCAAGTTTTTGCTTTAATTCTTCATCATTTAACGAATCAATATCACTTCCAAGCAATATTTCATCACCATTAAGCCCAACCATATTGCAAATATTTTTTGTTGCATATGGGTTATCTCCTGTTAATATTTTAGTACTAACACCAATTTTCTTTAATTCTAACAAAGTCTTTTTAACATCTTTTTTAGCTGGATCCAAAAAAGCCACAAAACCAACGAAAACCATATCTTTTTCATTATTAATATCAAACTCATCTTTACCTGGATACTCTCTTTTTTCTGCTAAAGCAATTACTTGCATTCCACTATTAGCCAATGAAATTGCTTTTTCTTTAATTTTATTCTTTATTTCATCAGAATTAGGAACTACTTTACTCCCCATTTTAACTCGATTACAATCATTAATAATTACTTCTAAAGCTCCTTTGGTAATCATACGATAAATGCTTTTATTTTTTACTACAACACTTTGTTTTTTACGATTATAATCAAAAGGTATTTCATCAACCTTTTCATATTGACCAACTGTTTCGGCAACACCCTTTTTATTACCATAATCCAAAACAGCTACATCTATTAAATTTTTTATCCCTGTACTATAAAAACTATTTAAAAAAGCATATTGCAATATCTCTTCATTTTCATTTCCCAAAGCATCAATATATTTTTGTAAAGTTATTTTATTTTCAGTTAAAGTTCCTGTCTTATCAGTACACAAAATATCAATTGCTCCTAAATCCTGAATTGACTCAATCTTTTTTACCAAAGTCTTTTTTGCTGCCAAACTTTTACTTCCTTTAGTTAAATTAACATTCAAAATCATTGGTAACATACTCGGTGTTATTCCAACCGCTACGCTTAAAGCAAAAAGCAACGCCTCACTTATATTTTGTTTAATAATCCCATCAATAACAATAACTACTAAACAAACTACAACCATATAACGGATTAATAAATTAGAAATATTTTTTATTCCTTTATCAAAATTAGTTAATTCTTTTTTACTATTAACTTCCTGTCCTACTTTACCTAAGTAAGTATCAAAACCAGTTGCAAAAACTAAACCAAGACCTCGACCACTTACAACTGAGCTTCCCATAAAACAAATATTTTTAAGATTAAACAAATCCTTTATTAAAGAATCCCCATCCACTAACTTTTCGATCAACTTACTTTCTCCTGTAAAAACGGACTGATTAACGAACAAATCTTTGGCTTCAACAATTTTTAGATCTGCCGGAATTATTGTCCCTGCATTTAAATAAACCAAATCTCCAACCACAACATCATCAACTTTTACTTCGACTTCTTGACCATCACGCAAAACAGAAACAGTTGAATAAATTTTACTTTTTAACTTAATATTAAATTTATAAACTGCATAATCCTGAAAAAATCTTATTAAAGCACTTATAATAGCAATTACTACAATAATAAAAGAACCTAATTTATCACCTAAAAGAAAATTTATAATAGCCAAAAACAACAATATTATAATAAATTCATCTTTAAAAGAATTAATTAAAAAGTAAAACGATCCCTTTTTATCATCTTTAACAACAATATTTTTGCCATTTTGCACTAGCTTTTGCCTCGCCTCTTTAGTACTCAATCCATCTATAGAAGAATTAACTTTCTTAAATAATTCTTGATTATCGATCATGCTAGTTTCTTTAAATGCTTTAAATATTCCATCGTCTGTAACTTTTAAATTATTTTTTGCTTTTTTGATATCAAAAATCTGAATCATCTTTCATACCTTCTTACACTTCAAGATTATACCACAAAATAAAGTTATAAAAAAAGAAAGAAACTTTTTTTCTTTCTAATATTCTAAATCACATTCTTTTAATATATATCGATACACTGTACCATTATCAACTATAATAAAAGCACTTTTTTGATTTCTAATTATTTCATAATAAATTATTGGTTTTTGTAAAGTACTTTGAGCATCTAATAACTCAGAAAAACTATAACAATCAATAATAGTTTCATCAGTTATAACCGGTATCTTTTTACTATTAACAATTACTTTATCATAATCATTTAAAATACCATCTCTTAATTTACAATATTTTGTTCTTTTTGGACTAATCTTATAAATAAATGTTATAAAATAAATAATAAATAAGATATCTAGAACAAAGAAAATTAAACCAATATACAATGATAATTCATTAACAGAACCCGTTTTAACTAATTCTTCATAATTACCCTCATTTAAGTATTCACCATTATTCAAAGTAATCTTTGCTTCATTTCCCATTAATGGAATAGTTAAAGAAAAATCATTTTTCTTAATTAATTCATTTGCGAACAAATCATATTCACCAATATTTTGTACTTCCATTTTAACTTTTAAAGTAGCTGATGAACCAACACCATATTGAGCAATATAATTAGCAACTAAATCATGATAATATTTATAATCAACTTCAACTAACTTATTAATATTAATCTTATTAGATTTGCCTGACATTTCATCACTTTCAAAGATAATGTCCTCTTTACGATATAATATATCATCATTACTATTATTAATAGTTACTTCAGCAACAATTTTATAATCATAATTAATCTTCATATTATCTGATATATAATAATTATACATAAATTTAGTATTAATTTTATTTATAAGTGATGGAATATAAACAGATCCTTCTGGCATATTACCATCACGATAGTAATCATTATCTAAAAATTCCACATCATATTTTACATTACCATTTTCATTATAACTTAATGTAATTACATCATCAGTAGCTACTCCTTTATTAATAAAATAATAAGCACTAACTCCTAGTAATATAATTATCAAAAAATAAGATATCAATCTTCCTTTAAATGATAAATAAAAATGAAAAGTATCATCCTTATAACTTGATATTTTTTTTACTTTTTTCATTTTTGAAAAATCTATTTTTTCTTGTTTTCTAGCCATCTTAATCACCCTTTATTAATTCATTAATCCAAACTGTCGGATAACCCAAGTATTTTACTTTAAAAATAACTTTGCCAATATAATCATCTTCTTTTATATTCCAACCATCTGCAACTTCGTTATTATCACCCTTAGTAGATAAAACTATTTCATCTTCATTTTTTATTTCTACTATACGATGAATAACATCAATATTTTCATGCTTAAAAACTATTACATCGCCAACTTCTAAATTAGAAAAGTCATCTTTATACGCAATAATAATATCACCTTTAGCTAGATAGTCATTCATTGAATTTGAGCCAACTGCCAACATCTTATAATCGGTAAAACACAAAGCTAAAACCAACACTATTCCCAAAAATATTAGTAAAACAGCTGTTATTATCTGCCTCATAATTAAACCTTCGCCATTTTAACTACCAATTTAACACCTTTTAAGTCTATTGCTTGAAAACCTGTATAAGGATCAAATATTCCATTTTTATATGTAATTTTAAACAAATTATTTGAAACTTTTTCGCCACCTTTTATAACTTTATCTTTTAGGTTTTCTCCATATACTACTTCTAAATTCTGTTCATACTCATTTAACCCTTCAACATATACATCTGTAATTTTTGCATCTTGATTACCTGAATTTACTATATCAAACATAAAACTAACATAATTATCTAACTGTGTTAATTTTAAATCAAATATTATTGTATCATTCAAAATGATTGGTGTACTTATTTGCGTATCACCTTCACTTTTTAATAAACTATGAACATTGCTTAATGAAACTTCATATTTTTCTTGATAAACATTAGCCATTCCACTTATCTCAAGTGTTGTATTTAGTGAAGAATAACCAATACCAAGACTCATAACAGCCACAAAAAAAGCCAATAATGCAATTATTTTTATTTTTTTTATTCCATCCACAAAATACCCTCCATGCTCTCTATACTATTATACTTTAATAAAGTATAACACAACAATAAAAAAAATAAAATAAAAAAAAAGTTAAATAACTTTAAAATGGTAACTTAAAATTACCGTTATTTAACATTTTCATCATCTTTTTCATTTCTTCAAATTGTTTTAACAATCTGTTTATTTCTGAAACATCTCTTCCACAGCCCTTACTAATACGTTGTTTACGAGAAGCCTTTAAAATCTCTGGATGTTTTCTTTCTTCTGGTGTCATTGATAAGATAATTGCTTCAACATGAGCCATATCTTTAGGATCAATATTAACATTATTAAGCCCCATCTTACGAGCTTGAGGAAGCATTTTTATAATATTTTCTAGTGGCCCCAACTTCTTTATCTGTTTTAAATTAGCTAGGAAATCTTCCAAATCATATTTTCCACTCATCATTTTTTTAGCTTGTGCTTCAGCTTCGTCTTCTGAAATTATTCCTTCAACCTTTTCAGCTATTGATAAAACATCCCCCATATCTAAAATACGTTCAGCCATTCTTTCTGGATAAAACGAAGATAAACCATCAAGTTTTTCTGAGTCACCAACAAATTTAATTGGAACATTCGTTAAATGTCTAACAGATAAAGCAACTCCACCCTTAGTATTTCCATCAAGTTTAGTTAAAATACAACCAGTTAAAGAAACTTTTTCATTAAAACCTTTAATTACATTTATGGCATCTTGTCCCATCATTGCATCAATTACTAACAAGGTTTCTTGTGGATGACATAAATCAATTATTCCAACTAATTCATCCATTAAAGCTTCGTCAATATGTAAACGTCCAGCCGTATCTATAATAATATAATCATTACCATTTTCTTTAGCAAATTTTAATGCATTACTAACGATTTCTAAAACATTTTTCTTACCTTCAGTATAAACAGGTATATTAAGTTGTTTTCCTACTGTCTGTAACTGTTCAATAGCAGCAGGTCTATAAATATCACAAGCTACCAAAAGAGGCTTTTTAGCATGTTTTTTACGTAAATAATTAGCTAATTTACCACAGGTAGTTGTTTTTCCACTTCCTTGTAAACCTACTAACATTAAAATAGCTGGATTACCATCAACATTTAAAGGGGCTTCATCTCCACCAAGTAATTCTACAAGTTCATCTTTAACTATTTTTATAAATAACTCATCTGGTTTTAAAGACTTTTGAACTTCCATTCCTAAAGCCTTTTCTTTAACATTTTTTATAAATTCTTTAACTACTTGGTAATTAACATCAGCCTCCAATAGAGCCATTCTTATTTCACGCATAGCTCCATCAATATTTTCTTCGGTAATTCTCCCCATTCCCTTAATATTCTTTATTGCATTAGATAATCTATCTCCTATATAGTCAAACATTTCTTATCACCTGTCACTTAGTATAACAAAAAAAAATAGATATTTCTACCT
Source organism: uncultured Mycoplasmatota bacterium (assembly GCA_900552975.1). Taxonomy (GTDB): domain Bacteria; phylum Bacillota_I; class Bacilli_A; order RF39; family UBA660; genus Coprovivens. The sequence goes on from UWSL01000003.1 coordinate 17,340, forward strand.
ATCTTCAACAGAATAAACTAATTAACATTATCACTTAATATATCTTTAACAAGATCATATATATCTTCTTGAATATCTTCAATATCTCTTAATTTATTTTTATTATCAACACAATCTATTTTTTTATAGCCATGTAAATCTACTAATTCTAAATATGCATGCTCAGCATTTCTAATATGTAATAGACTTTGTTCGTGTTGATCAGCCTTTTCACTACGTCCTTTTTTTAATTCAGCCACTTTTTTATAAGGCATATAAAGAAAAATTGTCAAATCGGGACGCGGTAGTTCTAAAAAGCCATATTCCAAATCTTCCAAACTTTTATAAAGTTTCAAACGTTCATCTTTATCAAAAATCTTCCCACCTTGATGTCCCATATTACTTTCAACATATCTATCTAAAATAACATCAATTCCTTGCTCTAATAAATCTAAAATTCTTTGACGATTATATCTTCGATCTGCTGCATAATATAATGCGGCAACTTTAGGATCAACATTAGCTGCTCCTTCAGGAAAAAATCCTTCACAAATATATGATTTTCCTAAATAAGGACCTCCAACAATTTTCCCTGTTGGTGTATCATAATCTGGAAAACTTAGTCTTTCAATTTTCCTTCCTTCACGACGTAATCTCTGTACTAATAAACTTGTTTGTGTCTCTTTACCAGAACAATCTGTTCCTTCAACAACAATTATTTTTCCTTTCATATCTCTACCTACCTTGAAAACATAATATCATAAATTTTTTTAAATTAAAAGTGTAATTAATACACATTAGTAAAGTAGACAAAAAAAGAAACATTATTCACCTAATATTTCCCTAATTTCTTTTTTTATTTGGTCTAAACTATTACACTCTAAACTTTTACTTAAACGTTTATTAATATCATATATATGTAGTTTACTTTCATAATAATTTAATTTGTCTATAACTGTCTTAACTGTTTTAAAAACAGCATTTCTACTAATATTTTTTAAATCTGCTATTTCTGCTAAAGAATAATTTTCTTGATAATAAGCAATAAAATTATCCTTTTCTTTATCTGTCAATAATTCACCATATATATCATATAAACTATTATAATAAACAAATTCTTCCATTACATCATATCCTTAAATAAACCATAAATGTAATTTTCAATATCAAATGTTTTTAAATCAGTCATTGCTTCGCCTAAACCAATAAATTTAACTGGTAAATCAACTTCATTTTTTATAGCCAAAACAATTCCGCCTTTTGCTGTTCCATCTAATTTAGTTAAAACGATTCCTGTAATATTAGTAATTTCCTTAAATGCCTTAGCTTGACTAATACCATTTTGACCAGTTGTTGCATCAATTACTAATAAAGTTTCATGTGGTGCATTTGGAATATGTCTTCCTATTACTTTATTAACCTTTTCTAATTCTTTCATAAGGTTAACTTTGTTTTGTAATCTTCCAGCTGTATCAATTAAAACAATATCAACATTTTCTTCCTTTGCTTTAACAAGACCATCAAAAACAACTCCCGCTGGATCTTTATTTTCTTTACCATAAAATGAAGCACCTGTCTTTTCTGACCATTCTTCTAATTGTTTAACAGCACCAGCTCTAAAAGTATCAGCAGCAATCATCATGACTTTTTTACCTTCTAAAATATATTTATGAGCTAATTTAGCAATTGTCGTTGTTTTTCCAACTCCATTAACTCCAACCATTAAAATTACTGTAGGACCAGATTCGGCCATATTAATTTTATCTGATAAAGATTGATTTTCAACATATATAATAAACAATTCATCAATAATTACTTCATTTAAATAATTTGTATCAGTTATCTTTTCTTCACGTACACGTTTACGCAAACGATCCATAAAATTCATTACTGTGTTAATACCAACATCTGCATTAATTAAAATTTCTTCAAGTTCATCAAAATATTCATCATCAATCTTTGTATATTTAATACCTAGCAAACTTAACTTAGAAACAAATTCCTTACGAGTTTTTTCCAAGCCCTTATCATAAGTAGTAATTTCGGAAGCTTCTTTGACTTTATCATCACACAAAGGAACTTCACTCACTTCATCTATTTCTGATACTTCATATTCATCTTTAACATCTTCTAAAACTTTTTCTTTACTTCCAATAATATTTTTTAATTTATCAAATAATCCCATATATATCACCATCCAAATTATATCGTATCTTTTAAATATTTACTAGCAAAAGAAAAAGAATCATTAAGATTCTAACCACAAACTCCAGTTTGATGAACTGCTACTTCTTCTGAATACTCATCACCAGCTTCATAAGTATATTGCTTATAAACTAAAACAACAGACTTTTTATTACAAGCTCCACTACTATCGTCAAGTAACCCTTGGTCAATTAAAGTTCCCACTGTTACAAAGTTAAGACATGCTGTATCAGAAACCGTTTTATGTGCCCCATTTAAAAAGTTAGTTCTATTGGTTGAAGTATTATTCTCATTAAAACTATTACCATAATTTTTATTAAATAAATCAACATCACTTTGCGAAAAGTTAACGCCTGAAGGTGTTGCTCCACTAGCACTCTTACATGGCGGCATATAAACTTTTTTCTTTCCCACAAAATATGAAATAGCAGCATCATCAAGATTTTGGTCAGCCATTGCATTGACCTTATTTTTTTGCTTGTTCATTACTGATGCAACAGCAGTAGTTGCTACAACCATTAAAATACCTAAAACAGCTATTGCCCCTAACAACTCAACAATCGTAAAACCATTCTTTTTCATACTATCACCTTGCATAATTATAACATAATCGCTAGACAATTAATAGTATTTAGTATATAATTAAAAAAGCGAAGAACTAATACTTTTTATTTTTTTATTTGAAAGGAAAGATTAAATATTATGAATAATAAAGATGGATTTACGTCTATCATTGCCTTAGGTGGGCTTGGTGAAGTAGGCAAAAATATGTATGTCTTCACCCACAAAAATGAGATATTCATAATTGATGCTGGTGTAATGTTTCCCGAAAGTGACTTATTAGGTATTGATTATGTAATTCAAGACGTAACTTATTTAAAACAAAATGAGAAAAAAATAAAAGGATTAATTATTACCCATGGCCATGAAGACCATATTGGTGGCATTTCATTCTTATTACAAAATGTCAACATTCCTGTTATTTATGGTGCAAAAACTTCAATTGATTTAATCAAAAACAAGTTAGAAGACCGTAATATAAATTATAAAAATTTAGAAGTAATCGATAAAGATTCCAATATCAAAACCAAATATTTTAATATTGAATTTATTACTACTACTCACTCTATCCCCGATAGTTTTGGTATAGTTCTTCACACACCAAATGGAACAATAGTTTCAACTGGTGACTTTAAATTTGATTTAACTCCAATCGGTCCAATGGCTGATTTACATAAAATGGCTAAAATAGGTGCTGAAGGTGTTAAATTACTAATGAGTGATAGTACAAATGCTTTATCAGAAGGCTTTTCTAAAAGCGAAAGTACAGTTGATGATGCTTTAAGTGACATTGTTAATGGTTATAATGGACGTATTATTATCGCTACTTTTGCTTCAAATATTTATCGTATTAAACACATTGTTGAAACATGTCGTAAAAATAATCGTAAAATAATCGTTTTTGGGCGTAGCATGGAAACAGCTACTAACTTAGCTATCAATAATGGTTTAATTCAAGATAAAACAATATTTATTGACTCTAATCAAGCCAAAAACCTTAAGAAAACTGAAATATGTATTTTATGTACCGGTTCTCAAGGTGAACCTCTAGCTGCTCTATCACGAATCGCTAATGGTACTCATAAACAAATATCATTAATGACAGACGATTTAGTTGTTTTCTCATCTAACCCAATTCCTGGTAATGCTGCTGGTATAAATCGTATTATCAACAAACTTTACCTAAAAGGTGTTAAAGTTGTTACAAACTCTGAATTCAGTGATATTCACACTTCAGGTCATGCTAAACAAGAAGAATTAAAATTAATGCTTCGCTTAATTAAGCCAGAATACTTTATGCCTATGCATGGTGAATATCGTATGTTAAAATCACATGCTAGCTTAGCTGAAGAATGTGGAATTCCTCTTGATCGTAGTTTTATCATGCAAAATGGTGATTCACTAATCCTAGATAATAATGGTGTTCATCGTGGCCAATCAGTAACTGCTGGTGATGTTTACGTTGACGGATCACGAATCGGTGAAGTTGGTTCTGTTGTTATCAAAGATCGTAAATTAATGAGCAAAGATGGTATTTTAATAACTATTTTAAATATCAATCCGTTAACTCGTCGTTTACTTATCAAACCTAATATAACAACAAGAGGCTTTGTTCTTGTTAATGAAAACGCTGAATTAATTAATCAAATTGAACGTAAAACTACTGAAGTAGTTAATAAATTCTTAAATGAAAATTCTTATAGTTATACTGATTTAAAGAATCAAATAATCTTAGAATTACATCCTTTTATTAACAATCTTACAGGACGCCGTCCTATCGTTCTACCTGTTATAATGGAAGTACGTGAATCAAATAAAAATTGAATATAAACCATATTCAATTTTTTTAGTATTAAAATGCTAAGACAATGTAAGCTCATAAATATTTACTTTTTATTCCTTTAAGATAATATTTAGTTATGCTAAAATAAAGATGGTGATAATATGAAAAAGAAAAAAATAAAAAAGAAAGTAAAAATTTTACTAGTTATTTTCCTAATTATATTCGTAATAGGTAGTATTACAATTAAACAAAACAAAAGCAATCAATCACCTCAAGAATACATTACAAAAATAGATAAGAAAAATAAAAAAAGTCCTTTAACTACTTTAAATTATTCTAAAGATGATATTGCTTTAATAGAAAAATACAATATATCTGATGAAAACATAAAATATTTAATTGATAACAAAATAGATAGTAAACTTGCAATGAATATCATCAAAGAAAAATATTACATTGATGATTATTTAAAAAAATATTTAGATTATTATGAAAAAAATAAAGACTTATCCTTTAGCGAAATAATTACTAGAATAAATACACATCTTGATGATGAATTTTATACTAATACTGAAAAAACAGATGATACTTTAGGTAAATTTGTTATTTTAAATAAACATTACTACTCTGATGAAAATTATAAAGGATTAAATTTAATTGACGTTGATAGTGAATATAATCTTTATAATACATCATTCAAATTATCTAAAGAATGTTATGAAGCTTTTCTAAAAATGTATAATGATGCCAAAGAACAAGGCTATGCATTTAAAATCAACTCCGCCTATCGTAGCTATGAAAAACAAATCAAAATATATCAAGGTTGGGTTAATAAAGACGGCGTTAAACTAGCTGATACTTACTCTGCCCGTGCTGGATTTTCCGAGCATCAAACCGGTTATGCTTTTGATGTAAGAGACTACCCTTTTACAAATGATGATTACTCTAAGACCAAATCATTTACATGGGTATCTGAAAACGCCTATAAATATGGCTTTATTATAAGATTTCCTAAAGATAAAGAATATATTACAGGTTATCAATATGAACCATGGCATTATCGTTACTGCGGTATAGAATGTGCAACATACATCCACAATAATAACATAACATTTGAAGAATATTATGAATACTTTATAAAGTATAATAATCCTCGTAACTTATAAAAAATAATACATTACTGTATTATTTTTTTATATTCCTAATTCTTCATCACTAACAACATCTTCTTCAATTTCTTCGTAAAAAGCCAAATCTTCATATTTAACAATTGCTTTAATTAATGAAAGCGGAAAATTATGAATCATTGTATTATACTCCATTACATAATTATTATAAACAATTTTTTCATTAGCTATAAGATTTTCACTAATTTTAATTTCTTCAATTAACTTTAATATACTTTCATTTGCTTTTAATTCTGGATAATTTTCAACCATTCCTTGAAATTGTCTACTCGATCTAATTCTAAAATTTCTATTAGACTTAGCTATCTTTTCTTGAATTTCTTTTTCATGACTCATATATTTATCAACAACTTTATTAGCTTTTTCTAATAATTTTTCACTTCTTTTTAGCAAAACTTTTATATTACTATCTTTTTCTAAAGTTTTTTGTTTCAAATTATTAACTAAATTTATTTTCATAATAAAACTAACAATAACTCCCGTAAAAAAACCAAAGATTAAGCTAGCTCCATTAAATGGTTCTATTACTTCATCAACCTCTGAAGGAGTAAAAACAGCAAAAATAAATACCCATAATAACCAACCACAAACAATCCAAAAAAATATTTTCAATATTTCTAAACCTAAATTATATTTCTTACTCATATCTTCACCTCTATTAAACATATTATACTAAATAAAACAATAAATATATAGAAAAAATCTCATTACAATAATAAATGAGATTTTTATTTTTTAATTACTAAATTTACGTACCTTTATCACACGATGAACTATAAAGAATAACATAGACATCATACCTATCACAATAACTATAATAAAATAATCTTTTGTATTTGGATTATTTATTCCATTATTAGTATTTTTATCAATAATTGTTCCATTAGTTCCATCAGAATATATTGGACTTTCTGAATATTTATTAATAAATTTACCAAAATTGTTATCATATCTGTAAGTAGGTGTAACACTCATTGTTCCATCTTCATTATCAATTAGAACCAACTCTAAATATGCCTTACTTTCATCATAATATATATGATTAGAGTTACCTCGTAACTGAGTTATTTCAAATAAATAAGTTCCAGGTTTAGTAAAATTAATACTACTAAATATAATATTACCATCTAAATTATTTGTTACAACTTCACCATATCCTGTACTAATAGCACTAACATCTTTAATAAGAAAACTAAATTCATCATTAGTTAATTCTTTATCCTGTAATTCCATCTTAAAGTTTGGTAAGAAATTAGCTTTTGTTTCATATAAATTTTTAAAATTAACTTTCTTTGTACTAAGTGTAATTACACCATTATGAGTAATTGTTTTAGCTTCATCATCAACCAAATAAGAAGAACCATCGATCTTAGAAGTATAATAATCTTCCATTTTCTCAACTACTTTATAAGTTGCTCCTACTGGTAATTCAGATATTAAAACAATTTCGTCCGATTTCAAATTGAATTCATAACTACCTTTTCCTTCTTTAATTATAAAATCATCTAATTCAGTATTATTCTTATCATAAACTTTATAATTACCATCATTTACATTATCAGTTTCGACAGTTACTTGATAATTAAATTCTTTCTTAGGATTAATATAATCCCCTTCAAAAACATTACTTACTAATAATCCTACTTTAATAAATTCATTTTTAAATTCTAAAGTATCTACATTCAATTTATTATCATATTTATCATAATAACTAATTTCCTTATTCAATGTACCATCTTTATTATCAGTTACTTTAACAACTATCGTATAATAATTAGAATCATATAAGATACGTTCATTATCTCCTTCAAGTTCTTTAACCGAATAAACATAAGTTCCTACTTCATCTTTATAAGTTATTTCACTAAATTTAATTAAGCCATCAACATCATTTGTTTTAGTTTCTGAATAAGTAGATCCTTCAGCTTTAGCATCAAGTGTTACTTTAAACATATCAACTTCTAAACCATTATCATAAGTTGTTTTTACCATTGGAATAAATGTCGTTTGAGCAGAATATTCATTAACAAATTCATATGATAGAATTTTTTCTTCACTAGTTACTCCTATAATAGAAGCATTACCAGATTCAATAGTTACTACTTTATCTGTAATACTAGATGTATAACCTTTTTCTTGTTTTTGAATTATTTTAAAATTCATTTCACCAGCTAAATCTTTAAATCTTAATTTTTCTCCATCACTTAATTGATAAGTATAACTTCCACTTCCATTATTATCAATACTTAAAACTCCAACTTTTTTACTATTTGTATCTAAAACTTCATATTCCCCAGCAGCATATTCTTTACCTTCAAAAATGATTTCATAACTAAATTTTTTATTTTGATCAGCTAATTTACCAGCCACTTTATTATTAATAACTAAATCTGTTGCTGTTTTATAAATCGTTATTATAGTATTAGTGTCTTTATCATAAACATTTTTAGTATTGTCATAAGGATTTTTTAAAGTTATATGTGCCTTACTAACATAACGAGTGTTATTAGGAACATCATTAGAAACAGTAACTTTATAAATTAATTCCATACTACTTAAAGCTGCTAAAGAAGAAATATCCCAAGTAATCGTCCCAGCTTGTTTATCATAAATACCGGAACTACTAATTGATGACTCATCAACATCTAAACCACTTGGAACGCTTTCAACTACCTTAACACCAGCAGCATCAACATCCTTATCATTATTAAGTTTAATCATATAAGTATATGAATCTCCTCTATTAACAGTTATGGCTTCATTTTCTGTATCAACATATCCAGCACTACCTGAAATAGATACATAATGTTTCGCACTTATACCAGGCATTAAAATACTATTATATAAAGTAAATTCTTGTCCTCTATAAGCTCTATCTTCAATTTTTACAAGAGCGATCTTATTAACAAACATTGCATTATCACTATTCAAATTGGTTGGATCAACATTAACAGGAACCCATAAATTAATTTTTTCACCCGCTTTTATTTCTGAAACAATCAAATTTAAACTATTATCACTAGCATTATAAGAATACTTAATTAAATTATCATCACTAATAAGTTTTTTATTACTTACATCATCACCTGTATAATAAGTTATCTTTGATGCATCTAGTTCCAAACCATTCGGTAATAAATCATTGACTACAATATTATTATAACTAGATACTAAGTCCTGATTACTAACAGAAATTAAGTATCCCAATTCTTTATCAATTCTTGTTGGAGCATCCATACTACCAGATGCAAATTCTGTCCCATCGATTACATTCTTTGCAACTGCATTCATCTTAATAGATGACTTCATCAAAGACACCTTAGTAGCTTCTGATTCCTTTATAGTATAAGTATTACTACCTACGTTACTAAACTTAACAGCAACATTATTATAAGCATAAACATCATCATTAGAAGTAACCAATTTATCATAATTTAAAGAAGCTAACATATCAACATACACTATTGGTATTTTTATATCAGTTCCTGTAAATTCATAATCACCACAATCAATAGCAATAGCTTTAACTGTACTTAAATCTTTAGGCTTATCAACAGTCCAAACATTTTCCTTTGATAAATCAACATTTTTACTCTCACTAAAATCTAATTTCTCAATTGTTGAATAATATATAGTCGGTTTGATCCCCAATGTTTTTTCTAAATATGAAGTATCTACATTTAACAATTCACCATTCCAAGCTGTTTGATTTACTGGATAACTATCTAAAGCATCAAATAAAACCAAATGATTAATATTTGTTAAAACATCTGAATAAACATATTGTAACTTATAACGATACTTTCCTGCTTCATATACTTTAGTTTGCTTACCATAATCATTATCACCTGGACCTTTAACTGTCGTATAAGCATCTCCAACAACAACTGTTACAGGAGCAATTTCTAAACTATTAGTAATAAATAATTTATTATTTTTATCATTTATACTATCAATATTTGATAATTTATTCTTTACATCATCACTACTAAATAAAGAAGATAAAGCATTTTTTGCATCATTATATCCATTTTCTAATTCATTACTACTAGAATACACTAAATCACTAATTAAATTATTTCCATAATCACGATTTGAAATTTGTGAATAAGCGATACTTAAATTAATATTAAAGCCAGTTAATAATTTTTGATTTTCTAAAAGATAATTACCACTTTTATCATTAGTTAAATCTAATACAAGCATTGTTCTTCCAGTATCAGCAAAGTTATCAATATTTGAGACATTAACATTAGTGGTAACATCACTAGCTACTGGAGTTGCAACAACATTACCATCAAGAGATGCCCCTAATGGCAAAAGAAAGTAAAATTTTCCATTTTGTTCTTCTTTTAATAAATTCTTTGATAAACTTAAAAGACTATCACTACTATCAATTTCTTGATACATTTTAATACTATAATCAATAATATTATTCTTAACTCCATCATTAGTTGTTAAACGATTAAAAGATACCTTACTATTTAAAGAACTACTTTTATTTAATTTTGTTAAATATGTTCCAATATTAGAAGTAGTCTTTTTTTCATCATTAACAATAACAGAAATATAATTTTTTAAAACAACTGAATCTTCCTTATCAAATGAATTTAATAAATCTTTCATATTATTACTAGCTAATAATTGAATATTTAAACTTATTCCCATATAAACACTAGCTTGAGAGCCTTCATATGATATTTTTACATTAGTTGTATTATCAGGCAAGATAATAGGATTACTACTCGAAACATTATTAACAGATGTTGTTTTATCATCAAGTGCTATATAATTTATATTACCATTACTATCTTTCTTATAACTGCCAATTTTTTGCCATGAGTTACCATTAATTTCTACATAAACATCTTTATCTGTATAATTATCAATTACATTTTCATTCAAGTAATATTCACGATGTTCATCACTATTAGTATAATAGTATTCACTATCTCCCAAAGGATAAAAAGATAAAATTTTATAGTCACCTTTTTGTAATTTTTTTTCAGAAACAACTGAATTATATGATTTATCAAGAACTAATCTGTCATTTACTAATTCCAACTTATAATTTTTAATTCCTTTTTCTGTTATATTAAAATTATTAAAACCTTTTAAATATTGTCCATTTATATCAACATTCATTGGTGAAGAAGTTGCTTCAATATTTAAATTTAAATTAATATTTTCATTATTATTTAATTTATTTATTGCACCAACACCAACATTATCATCACTTATTTCTTGTTGTGCTTCATTATTATCTCCACTTGGATATTCCGGATCTACTAAACCAGAAGTATTTTTATACTTTTGTTCAAAAGTAAATTCTTTTTCAGCTGATGCCAAACTTTCACCAACTAAATTATATTGTAAATTAAAAGTATTAGTAACTTCTTTACCACTCATATCACGAGCATATCTAACAATAAAGCCACGCGTTACTAATGGATTAGATGGTACTTCATCCTTTATTTTACTTGCTGTTGAATCAATATAATCACCAAATGGATTAAACTTATCTTTATCATTTAAAAATGCTGTTAAGTTGCCGGTCTTATAATTACTACCATCGTAATATGCAACTATTTCCCCATCATTGAATTTAGGAACAATATCTAGACTATACTTTTGTGTAGCCGCCACTTCCAAATATGCAACATATTCTACATAATAGTAAGTACTATCATCTTCTAAATCATTTATTCCCCAATTACTATCCCAAGTTTCATAAACTACAGGTTTCTTTTGTGTTTCGTTACTAAAACTACCACCTGTTTTAACTGTTGCATAAACATCATTCGAAACAAAAGATTCTACGCAATTATCAAAACAAACCTTTACTTGAGAATTTTTTTCAACTTCACTTTGTATTTCTGAAGGTAAAAAATCATAAGCTATACTATAGTTGTAAGAAATTGTATTAACAGTATCTATCTCATTATTATTAGTAACATATAATTCATTTGTACTTTCATCAAAATCCCACAAAAAATCACAGCCTTCGCTTAATGAAACATAACATATATCGCCCATATAAACTGCACCAACTTGAGTTGATACTTCATTAATATCTCTATAAACAAGTAATTCATTACTATCTGGACTTGGCTCATAATAATATTCTTTATCATCAAATATTTTAAAAACATTAACAGGCAAATAATATTTTAATTCTCCACTTGCAATAGCTGATGTTGCTCCGCCAGTATATTCTAAATTTAAAACTAATGGAAATTCATTTTCATACATATCATTAGCTGATGGTTCATAATTGGCAGTTACAGAATCATCAGTAAAAGCATCCCATGTCGCATTAAAAGACCATTCACCATATTTTTCTGATGTATAGTCCTTAAAATTAAGACGCTTAGTTGTAATAGATTCTTTTTTTATACTATTTTTTAAAGAACTAGTTAAACGTGGTCCTAAAGTTATAGATACTCCTAATAATCCTAAAAAAATTATTACAATCAAAATAAAATTATTCTTTTTTATTTTTGCCTTTGAACAAACTTTCATACTAAACACTACTCTCTACTATTATAAGTAAAATTATATCATTTATCTTATAAAAAAACAATTAAAAAGAAGCCTATTTAGCTTCTTCCGTTGCGCGTGTTTCACGAATTACCGTTATCTTTATTGTCCCAGGATATTGCATTTCACTTTCAATTTTTTCTTTCATATCTCGAGCAATTTTAAAACTTTGAATATCATCAATTTCTTCTGGTTTTACAATAACTCTAACTTCGCGTCCTGCTTGCATTGCAAATGCTTTTTCAACGCCTTCAAAACTATTACCAATATTTTCTAATTGTTCTAAACGTTTAATATAGTTTTCTAAAGAATCATTTCTAGCCCCAGGACGAGCTGCTGATAAAGTATCAGCTATTTGAACTAAAATTGCTATAACACTAGTTGGTTCAGTACCACCATGATGAGATTTAATTGCATTAATGACAATCGGATCTTCATGATATTTTTTAGCTATTTCTTCACCAATTTCAACATGGCTACCTTCAGTTTCAAAATCAATCGCTTTGCCAATATCATGGAATAAACCCGCTCTCTTAGCTAAAGTTACATTTTCACCTAATTCGGCAGCCATTAAACCACAAAGATTAGCAACTTCTTTCGAATGTTGTAATGCGTTTTGACCATAACTAGTTCTAAAGTTAAGTTTTCCTATCAAGTTAACTTCTTTTGGATCAACCTTAGTTAAACCAAGTTCATAACAAACATTATTACCCATTTCAGTAATTTTTTCTTCCATATCCTTTGAAACTTTTTCATAAACTTCTTCAATTCTTGAAGGATGAATTCTTCCGTCTTTTATTAAAGTTTCAATCGTTATTTTAGCTATTTCACGACGTAAAGGATCAAAACTTGAAATAACAATAGCTTCTGGCGTATCATCAATAATTAAGTCAACTCCAGTTACTGATTCTATTGTTCTAATATTACGTCCCTCACGACCTATCAAACGACCTTTCATCTCATCATTAGGTAAAGTTATAGTACTAACGGTTTGTTCACTAACAACATCATTAGCATATCTTTGCATACTTGTAACAATCATATTTTTTGCTTTTTCATTAGCCTCTAGTTTAGCTTCTGCTTCCTTTTCTCTAATAAATTCTGCTATTTCTTTTGCCATATCTTCTTCAACACGTTTCATGATTAAATCATGAGCTTTTTCCTTAGAAAATTTAGCAATATTTTCTAACTGTTCCATCTCACTTTTGAGCATTTCATCCATTTTAACTTCTTTTTCTTGTAATTCTTTTTGTTTATTAAGTAAATTATTGTCTTTTTGATCTAATAAAGCATCTCTATTTTGAATCATTTCTTCTCTTTTATCTAAACTTTGTTCTCTTTGTAACAAACGTTCTTCAGATTCTTTTAATTCTGCTTTTTTTTCTTTAACTTCCCTATCTGTTTCTTGTTTTAAACGATAAGATTCTTCCTTTATTTCTAAAAGTGTATCTCTTTTTTGTTTATCAGACTCTTTTTTTGCTTGTTCAATCATTTTGGCTGCATTAGATATCGTTTTACGTTCACGAATCATAACAGCGACAAACATTGCAATAATTCCAATTATAAAACCACCAAGAAGTGCTAAAATGGCCATTACTTTGTAATCCATTTCATACCTCACAATCTATTTTATAGAAAAATTATAAATAACTAATCATCTATAAAATTATTATAATGAATTTTCAAACATTTTTCAATAAAAACAGAATATGCCCATTCTACAAGACAATAACCATCAAAAAAGAAAAGTATTTTTTACTTTTCTTCGATTACTTCACCTGTTTCAGGATTTATTACTACATTTTCTTTTTTCTTTTTACTAGTAGGTTTCTTCATTCCATTCAAAATGTCAAAATGCTCTCTAATTTTATATTCTAACTCATCTCGTAATTCAGGATTTTCTCGTAAGTAGTTTTTAACATTTTCTTTACCTTGACCAACCTTTTCTCCATTATACGAATACCAAGCACCACTTTTATCTAAAACATTAATTTCAGTTGCTAAGTCAACAATTTCTCCCTCTTTTGAGACACCTTCACCATACATAATATCTACTTGAGCTACCTTAAAAGGTGGTGCTACTTTATTTTTAACAACTTTAATATTTGTACGATTACCTATTACTGAATCGCCTTGTTTAATTTGTTCAGCTCTTCTTACTTCTAGTCTTATTGATGAATAAAATTTTAATGCACGGCCTCCTGGAGTAGTTTCAGGATTACCAAACATTACACCTACTTTTTCACGTAATTGATTAATAAAAATAGCTGTTGTCTTTGTTTTATTTAAGGTTCCTGATAATTTTCGTAAAGCTTGACTCATTAAACGTGCTTGTAAACCAACATGAGAATCACCCATTTCACCTTCAATTTCTGCTTGAGGAACTAAAGCTGCTACTGAATCTATTACGACAATATCAATTGCTTCACTTCGTACTAAAGCTTCACAAATTTCTAAAGCTTGTTCACCAGTGTCTGGTTGCGATAAAAGTAATTCATCTATATCAACCCCTAGGTTTTTAGCATAAATTGGATCTAAAGCATGTTCAGCATCAATAAAAGCAGCTCTACCACCTTGCTTTTGTACCTCCGCTATTGCATGCAATGCAAATGTTGTTTTACCAGAAGATTCTGGTCCATAAATTTCTATAATACGTCCTTTTGGATAACCTCCAGCTCCCAATGCAACATCTAAAGTAATGGAACCAGTTGACGTCGTTTCTATATTCAAATGACTTTCTGAACCAAGTTTCATAATTGACCCTTTGCCAAATTGTTTTTCAATATCCGCTAAAACTTGTTCTAAAGCTTTATCCTTATCTTTTTCATTTATTGCTTTCATTTCTACCTCCCATTTGTTATGACACTTCAATTTTATAATAGTTTAATAAGCTTTGTCAATCTTTTTTCGAACATTTGTTTTTGGTATCTTTTCATAAATCAAATTCTCTATTTTATTAATTTTAACAATAAAAAAAAGAAATATTCTGAATAATATTTCTTAAATTTCTGAGAATATAAAACCTTTATTAACAAGGTAATACTGGCAACCTGAGACAATACTCATAATAGTTGCAACATACACAAAAATATCAGCTATTCTTATTCCATTACCAATGAAAGCAAAAGGCATATTATAGAAGAATGTTAAAGTTACTCCTATCATCATACAAATTGTCTTTATTTTACCAGGCCAACTTGCTGCTACAACTTTTCCTTTACTTCCACTCGCCATCTTAATTGAATCAACAACTATATCTCTTGTAATAATGATAACTGGTACTAAAAGAGGAATAAATTTATCATAAGCTAAAATTATCAAGACTCCATTAACTAAAACCTTATCAGCTATCGCATCCATAACTTTACCAAAATCAGTTACCATATTATACTTACGAGCAATGTAACCATCTAAAAAATCAGTTACTGACGCTATCATAAATAAAACTCCAGCTACTATATATTTTAAATTAACATTTTCCACTCCTAAGATACTATATACTGGCCATTCAACATTTACATCACGCCATGGAAATAAGAGGATTAAAAGAACAATTACAGATAAGACCAATCTTACACATGTAATCTTATTAGGTAAATTCATTCCTTTTTTCTTAGCTTCCTTTTTGCTTGTTTGTAACTTTGCCATAGTACACCTACTTTTCATATCTAATTATATTCGTCGTTTTATTATCCATAGTTATTTGTTTAACCGACCAAACTACTACCAGTAAAACTAAAACAGCTAAAATAATACTTAATACAATAATTAATTTACTATCATATTTTTTTTTAGAAACAGTGTAAGGTGAAACAATTTTCACTTCACTCACTTCTTCTTTTTGCTTTTCTTCCATTGCTTTTTCTATATCTTCAACTGGAATTTTAGAAGTATATTCAAATAGATACTCATTAAAATCATCAATTACTTTATCAGCATCCAATCCTAAATATTTAGCATAATTTCTAATATTATCCTTTAGTACAAAGATATCCTTAAAACAACCTATATTTCCATCTTCTATATTTTCTAAAATTAGCGTTTTAATCTCTAAATCTGCACTGGCTTCCTCTAAACTTACCCCTGAACCTTCACGAGTAGATCGGAGCAATTCGCCAACATCGTTCAAGATTATTCACATTCCTTTCTTTTGTCAAATAAAAAAATAAAAATAAGACTTAATAAGCCACGTTCTGTCCCTTTAAAAAAGGTGGCAAATATTTATCTACCTATTTCTAGGTCCTTTACATCGTTCATATTCCTAGTAAAGACTCCCCTACCAAATTTGGGTTTCTCACTCGCGGGGTTTACCTCGTTCCACTCTAGAAATTACTTTCTAGTCTCGTCTCTTTGGCACTTTTATATCTAATCTAATCCCATTAGGATTATTTCAAAGCCGTCAGTATAAACTGCCTAAGGTTATTTTTTTCCTTAGCACGAACACTTACAACCATCACAGGTCGTGTGAGCTTGGACTTTCCTCTATATACCTAATATATATAGCATTTGCCTAAAGTCTTATTCATTTTTGCCATAAACAACTTTTTCTAATTGACTTAAACGTCTTAGAAGATCAACATTACTAACAGCATTTCCAGTACTAGTACTTTCTGCTGCCTCAATATTAGATTTGATTCTACGTAATTCACTTTTTAACTTATTATTTTCATCAGTTAAAAATTTTACTTCCTTCTTAAGACCATTAATAAGAGTAATAAATTCATTATAATCATTAATAATTACATCTAAAAATTTATCCACTTCTTGTGGTCTAAAACCACGTGCATCTATTTTAAATTCTTTATCTAAAATATCTTGTGGAGTTAATGTAATTCGATCATTATACATAACAAATCACCCTTCTTATATCTAATATTATAAAACTTTATCTAAATGTTTGTCAAGATATCCGCCTCTACCTCAACTTGGGCTTCATTTAAAATTTCGATTAATTCCTGAATAAAATAATCAACTTTCATTTTTTTCCTCATTTCCAAATTCATTATAATATAATTTTTTAATTTTTTTTCAAATACGACAAAAATAGCCATAATTTTTATACGTAAAATAAAATTTTAAG
>UWSL01000004.1 GCA_900552975.1 uncultured Mycoplasmatota bacterium
TTTTTTTCTTTTTTTAACTTTTTTCAATTTTTACTTCACCTCTATTAAATAGAATATAACTAAATTATAACAGATTTTTTTTATTATGGGGATGATTTGTCTTAATTGGGATGGGAAGTAGACAAAATTGTATTTTTTTAGTAAAAAAAGAAAAAAATTAGCACTCTGGTATTGACAAGTGCTAATTAAGTGGATATAATCTATTTAGCACTAAAAAAGAAAGAGTGCTAATGGTGGTGACTTTATGGATGATAGACAAAAAGAGTTACTAAAAGAAATAGTCGAATGTTATAT
Organism: uncultured Mycoplasmatota bacterium; assembly: GCA_900552975.1. Lineage (GTDB taxonomy): Bacteria > Bacillota_I > Bacilli_A > RF39 > UBA660 > Coprovivens. The sequence goes on from UWSL01000004.1 coordinate 295, forward strand.
TAATACTGTAAAACCTGTTGGAAGCAAAGGACTATGTAAAAAATTTAAACTTTCAAGTGCGACAATAAGAAATGAAATGGTCGTTTTGGAAAGCTTGGGATACATTGAAAAGAATCATGTATCAAGTGGTCGTGTTCCATCGGAAAAAGGGTATAAATATTATGTAGAAAACTTGATGAGACCAAAAGAACTTAATGGAGAAGAAATGTTAAAATTACAGACTATTTTTCATAATCAAGAATTGCAAGTAAGTGATGCAATTTCAAAGTGTATGGAAATAATTAGTGAATTGACTAATTATACTAGTGTAGTTTTAGGTAAAAGTAGTAAAGATAATACTTTACAACAAGTTAGTATAATTCCATTAGATTCCAATCAAGTAGTAGCTTTGGTTTGTACTAATAAAGGAATAGTAGAAAATAAAAAATTTAGGCTTGAAAAAAACATTTTTATTGATGAGCTGGTTAAAACAAGTGAGTTAATTAATAGAATGTTAATTGGCACACCAATTGATCAAGTAAGTCAAAGATTGGAATATGAAATAAAACCAGTGATATCGAAAAAGATACATCAATATGAAAAAGTATATGAAATATTTTATGATGCCTTTAGTGATTTCGCGAAGAATAGTTCAAATGTTTTCTTTAGTGGTAAGACGAATATTTTAAAACAACCAGAATATGATAACGTTGATGAAATAAAGAAAATCATTGCTAAGTTTGAAGATGAATCCTTGGTTAGAAAAATCGAAGAAAAAAGCGACGGCGTAAATGTTTATATTGGCGATGAAAATGAATTTGATTCAAATGTTACAGTAATAAAAAGTCATTACAATATAAATGGTGAAGAAGGAACAATAGCAATATTAGGACCCAAAAGAATGGAATATGATAAAGTTGTTGGGTTGCTAGAGTTCATAAATAAAGAATTAGATGAATATAATAAATAATTTATGTAAGTAATTTGGACTTACTATAAATAGAACCATAGGAAAGAGATGAATTATGGAAAAAGAAAAGAAAGATTCACAAGTAATAGATGAAAATATAGAAACTACTACTGATAAGATAAATGAAGAAGTAACTGAGAGTTCTCAAGATAAGGAAGAAACAGTAAGTAAAGTAGATAATAGTGGTGAATCTAAGCAAGAAATAGGGGATACAACAGAAAATAAAGAGGTTCCTCCTAAGAAAGAAAAAGGATTTTTTAAGAAAAAAGAAGATCCTGAAAAGATTAAATTGCAAGAAGAAAATAAGCAATTGAATGAAAGAATTATTCGTATTAGTGCAGAAATGCAAAATATGAAGAGAAGAAATGAAGAAAAGTTATCTAATATGTTGAAATATGAAGGCGAAGAATTTATTAAAAGTTTATTGCCAATTGTAGATAATTTTGAAAGAGCTATTAATATGGATGATACTAATTTAGAAGATGAAGTTAGTAAATTCCTAAGTGGCTTTAAGATGATTTATGGAAATTTAACAACAATCTTACAAAATAATGACGTTGTTAATATAGATGTTTTAAATAAACCTTTTGATCCAAATACAATGGAAGCGGTATTAGTTGAGCAGGTTGATGGCGTGGAATCTAATATGGTTGTAGATGTATTACGTAAAGGATATACTTATAAAGGTAAAGTTATAAGACATGCTATGGTTAAAGTTAGTAAATAAAAAAATAATAGAAAGAAGAGATTTTTATGGGAAAAATAATAGGTATTGATTTAGGTACAACGAATTCATGTGTTGCAGTATTAGAAGGTGGCGAACCACATGTAATTCCAAATCCAGAAGGAAATAGAACAACTCCATCAGTTGTAGCTTTTAAAGCTGATGGTGATGAATTGGTTGGTGAAATTGCTAAAAGACAAGCAGTTACTAATGTAGATAACACAATTTCATCAATTAAAAGAAAAATGGGAACTAAAGAAAAAGTTTCTGCTAATGGTAAAAAATATACACCAGAAGAAATTAGTGCTAAAATTTTGATGAAATTAAAGAAAGATGCTGAAAGTTATCTTGGTGAAACTGTTTCAGAAGCAGTTATTACAGTTCCTGCATACTTCAATGATGCACAAAGACAAGCAACTAAAAATGCTGGTAAAATTGCTGGTTTAGATGTTAAACGTATTATAAATGAACCAACAGCTGCAGCGTTAGCTTATGGTATTGATAAACAAGAAAATGCTCATACTGTTTTAGTATATGACTTAGGTGGTGGAACATTCGATGTTTCTATTCTAGATTTAGGTGATGGTGTATTCGAAGTTAAATCAACTGCTGGTAATAATAAATTAGGTGGCGATGATTTTGACCAAAGAATTATTGATTACTTAGTAGATGAATTCGAAAAAGAAAATAAAGTAGATTTACGTGATGATAAGATGGCAATGCAACGTGTTAAAGATGCTGCTGAAAAAGCTAAGAAAGACTTATCAGGTATGACTTCTACACAAATTACTATTCCATTTATTGCTCAAAATGCTAATGGACCTTTAAACTTAGATGTTACTTTAACAAGAGCTAAATTTGAAGAAATTAATATGGATTTATTTGAAAGTACTTTAGAGCCAGTTAGAAAAGCTTTAAAAGATGCTAAATTAAAACCAAGTGATATTGATAAAGTATTATTAGTTGGTGGTTCAACTCGTATTCCATATATTCAAGAATTAGTTAAGAAAGAACTTGGACAAGAACCTAGTAAAGGTGTAAATCCTGATGAATGTGTTGCTATTGGTGCTGCTATTCAAGGTGGAGTATTAACTGGTGAAGTTAGTGATTTAGTATTACTTGATGTAACTCCATTATCATTAGGTATTGAAACGTTAGGTAATGTTATGACAGTTTTAATTCCTAGAAATACAACTATTCCAGCAAGTAAGAGTCAAGTATTCTCAACTGCTGCTGATAATCAACCAGCTGTAGATATTCATATTCTACAAGGTGAAAGACCAATGGTTCAAGACAATAAGACTTTAGGAAGATTCCAACTTGGAAATATTCCTCCAGCACCTAGAGGAGTTCCTCAAATTGAAGTTAAATTTGATATTGATGCTAATGGTATCGTTAATGTTTCTGCAAAAGATTTAGGTACAGGAAAAGAGCAAAGTATTACAATTACTTCAAATACTAATTTGACTGATGAAGAAATTGATAAGATGATGAAAGAAGCCGAACAAAATAAAGAACAAGATGAAAAACGTAAAGAAGAAGCTGATGTACGTAATGATGCTGATTCATTAATTTTCCAAACTGAAAAAGCTATTAAAGATTTAGGCGATAAAGTTGATGCTAAAGATAAAGAAGCAGCTATGGATAAAGTTAAAGAATTGAAAGAAGCTTTAAATGGTAATGATATTGATGAAATTAAAAAAGTAAAAGATGAATTACAAGAAAAGACAATGTCATTAGCAACAAAAGTTTATGAAGAGGCAGCTAAGGCTAATCAAACAAATCAAGAAACTGAATCTAGTGATGACAATGACAAACATGATAATGTTCAAGAAGCTAGTTACGAAGAAAAATAGTATTTGATAATGAAAAAGTTCTAGGTGACTAGAACTTTTCACCAATATTGGAGGATTTATGCAAAAATATAATAGTAGAAAAGATGTACCTGAAGAATATAAATGGGATTTGACAGATTTTTTTAAGAATGATGATGAATTTAATAAAAGTTTAGAAGATACAAAAAATAAAATTGAAGCCTTAGTTAATTATAGCGATTGTATTAAAGATGCACATGAAGTTTATGAGTTTTTAAAGAAAAGTGTGGAAGCACTTGCTTTATGGGAAGACTTGTATGTTTATTCGTATTTAGTCAACGATCAAGAACTTGGTAATTCTGAAAGTCAAGATAGATTGAATAAAGCACTTCTTTTAAATTCTTTGTATGAAAAAAATACAAGTTTCTTTGCTCCTGAACTACTAAAATTAAGTAAGGAAGAATATGATAAACTATTTTGTGATGAACCTAAATTACTTGAATTTAAAGCTGATTTAGATAGAACTTATCGTCAAAAGGAACATGTTTTAACAGAAAATGAAGAAAAAATTATTGCTGAATTAACTGGTTCAATGAATAAATATGAACAAATATCTTCAACTTTATTAAATTCTTTAAATGATTATGGTAAAATTAAGTTAGATGATGGAACAGTTGAAACAATTGCAACCAATAATTTACGTCGTTTATTAAAAAATAAAAATCGAGAAATAAGAAAAAAAGTTTATAATAGTTTTTATAAAAAAATAGATCAGTATGAGGATACTTCTGCTTCTTTACTTGGTAGTTATATTGCAATGAATGATTCTGTTGCAAAGATTAGACATTATAAAGATTCTTGGGATGAAAAGCTTAATTCACTTAACTTAGATGATAAGGTATATAAAACACTTGTTAAAACAACAGAAGACAATTTAGGTGCTTTACAAAAATATTATTCTTTGAAAAAGGATATTTTAGGATTAGATGTTCTTCATTCATATGATTTGAGCTTAGATATTACACAAAGTAATCGCGAATATAGTATTTCAGAAGCACAAGATATGGTTCGTCAAGCATTGAAACCTCTTGGTGAAGAATATAGTGCTAAGTATGAAAAAATTATTAAGAATCGTTACATTGATTATTGTCAATATAAAGGTAAATGTAGTGGAGGATATTCTTTTGCAACTATTAATAGACCTTCGAGAATTTTAATGAGTTTTAATGGTGATTTAGATGGTATTTCAACTATTGCTCATGAAAGTGGACATAATGTTCATCATCAATTTATTAGTGAAAATAATCCTATGCAATATCATGAACAATCTAGTTTGGTTTCAGAGGTTTGTTCTTTAACTAATGAATGTTTGCTTTCGCATTATGTTGTTAAAAATGCGAAAACAAAGGAAGAAAAATTACAAGGCCTTTATAATATAATGGGTGTTATTGTTTCTAATTTGTTCGGTTCTGTTAGAGAAGGAAAAATGGAACAAGACATGTATGAATATGTTCATGCAGGTAATTCTTTAACGAAAGATTATATGGATGCTTTGACAGAAAAATCTTTGAAAAAATACTATGGAAATAGTGTGAAAACAGATAAATATTCAAAATGTTCTTGGGTTTTAAGAAGTCACTATTATATGCATTTTTATCTTTATAGTTATGCAATTTGTATAAGTGTAGCTACTAATGTAGCAAGTAATATTTTAGCTGGCTCAAAGGATGCTTTAGATAAGTATATTGAATTTATGAAATGTGGTGGCGATAAGTGGCCAGCAGAAGCGTTTGCAATTTTAGGAATATCTTTAGATGATGAAAATGTTTATAAAAAAGCTATTGAATATTTTGAAGAGTTAGTAGATGAGTATAGAAAAATTTATTTCGATAAGGAGGTATAATAATGGCTAGTAGAGATTATTATGAGGTTCTTGGAGTATCGAAAGATGCGACGGATGCGGAGATTAAGAGTGCATTTAGAAAATTAGCGAAAAAGTATCATCCTGATATTAATCCTTCGAAAGAGGCAGAGGCTAAGTTTAAGGAAATAGGCGAAGCATATGCTGTTTTGAGTGATAAAGATAAGAGACGTCAGTATGATCAATTTGGACATGAAGCGTATACACAAGGAGCTAGTCAAGGAGGATTCGGTGGTGGTTTCTCTGGATTCTCAGCTGATGATATTGATTTATCAAGTATTTTTGATGATTTGTTTGGTGGTGGTATGTTTGGTGGTGGTTCATCACGACGTACTAGCCGTAATCGTCCAACTAAAGGCGAGGATTCACTTGTTAAGGTTAAGTTAACTTTTGAAGAAGCAGTTTTTGGTTGTAAAAAAACAATAAATCTAGATCTTGATACTAAGTGTGAAGCATGTGATGGTGCCGGTGGTACAGGCGAAGAAACTTGCCATACTTGTGGTGGACGTGGTCGTGTTGTAACACAACAAAGAAGCATGTTTGGGGTATTCCAAACGGAAAGTACTTGTCCAGATTGTAATGGTCGTGGTAAAACATACAAAAATACTTGTAAGAAGTGTAATGGAAAAGGACATATTTTAAAAAATAAAGAAATAGAAATTACTGTTCCGGAAGGCGTTGATAATGGTCATCAATTAAGAATTAGTGGTAAAGGTTCTGCTGGATATAATGGTGGGCCAAATGGAGATATTTATATTGAATTTAAAGTAGCTGATCATCCATTATTTGAAAGAAAAAATAATGATGTATATGTTGATGTACCAATAACTATTACTGAAGCAGTTTTGGGCTGTAAAAAGGAAGTACCAACTCTAACAGGTAGTGTTATTCTAGATATTGATGCTGGTAGTCAACCAGGTGATCAACTACGTTTGAAAGGTAAAGGTATTAAGGATCCTACAAGTAGTAAAAAAGGCGATATGTATGTTGTTTTAAATGTTGTTATTCCAACAAAACTAGATCGTAAACAAAAAGAATTATTTAAAGATTTAGCGGAAACAGACTTAGAAAATGATAGTCAATTTAAAACATTTAAAAAGTATTTATAAAAGGTGAAAAAATTCACCTTTTTGTATGTTTGAAAAAATTATAGTAAAGGTGTTATCTTGTATTTTAAACTACTTCTTGCTATACTATTTTTAGAAAAAGGTGACTTTTATGGGTGAGTTAAGAGGTGCTAAGAGTAAAGAAAAGTTAGTTATTGTTTTTTTTATTATTTCAGCTATTGTAGTTGGAATGGCTTTTTATGTATTATTTTTGAAAAAAGAAGTTACTGATGAGGTAGAAGCGGTTGTTTTAAATGCTGGTGATTTAGCGATAAATTATTTAGATGGAAATGAAATTAATATTGTAAAACCAAAGAATGATGAGTATAAATATATATTTTCAGTAACCAATACAGGAGTTAGTAAGCTTTATTATTCAATCTATTTAGATGAAGTAGAGGAAGATTTGGATAAGGTTAATGTTGTATTAGAAAGAGAAAATGGTGATACAATTTATAATAATACTTTAAAGGGTGGACGTAATTTATTAGTTAAATTAAATAATATAGAAGTTTCTGTGACGGAGCGTTTTGTGCTAAAAATAAATAATGATAAAAATAAAAAAAGTATTAAAGCTAAAATATTAGTTGTTAATGAATCAATCAGTGAAGAAACTTTTGCAGATACGATTTTGGATAGTAATGATTTATCTTTAAAACATACAACACCAGGAGTTGATTTGGCAGTTTCACATGAAGGTTTAGTGCGTGATGAAGATGAACTGGGTACAACTTATTATTTCAGGGGTAAAGTAGAAAATAATTATTTACAAATTGGCGATTATTTATTTAGAATTGTTCGTATAAATGGTGATGGAACAGTGCGAATTGTGTTAGACCAAAGTATCTCTTTACAAACACCTTTTAATAGCGAAAATATAAATGTGGCAGATACAGTGTTATTTAATAATAGTTTAGTTTATCAAAATTTAAATAATTGGGTAGATAGTAATCTTTCTTTATATAAAGATTATTTTGTAGAAGGTGATTTCTGCTCTGACAATAATTTTATTAATTATAATGGAGATATGAAAAATTCGAATGTTTATCAAAGAATTTTTGTAAATGCTAATCCATCATTAAAATGTAATGGTCAAGTGAGCAAGTTAAAAGTTGGCTTGTTAAGTGCTGATGAAGTTGTTTTTGCTGGAGCTATTAAAGATAGTGAAAATAAAAAATTTTATTTGTACAATCCAACGATTTTAGGTGATTCGTGGACAACAAGTTCAAGTGGCATGGATAATGCTAATAATTTTTATATGATAAATATTACAAAAGATGGTGGTTTAAAAGCTCGTAATTTAGTTAATATTAGTTTAGGAGTACGTCCAGTTTTAAATTTAAGTGTTGCTTCGCATGTTAAAGGAGAAGGAACCAAAAATAATCCTTATGTTTTAGTTTCTTAGATGTAAAATTGAGTAAATTCTTAATTAAGTTTTTATGAGAAGTCTTTAACTTGAAAAGTAATAATGATATTATAGTGGTGAAGGTGATGGATATGATTCTTGATGTGGCAAACACTGGTAATTTTGACTATATAATATTTGCTATAATAGTGGTTTTAATGATTATATCTATGCTAATAGTGTATACTTTATATATGCAAAATAAACAGTTAATAAATGAGTTAAATAAAAAAAATAATATAGAGGAAGATAAAGAACAATTAAGTGATGCAGTTACAACAAAAGTTGAAGAAGTTTTTAAAGAAAAAGATGAAATGGTAAATAAAGATGAAACTAATCAAGAAATGGTTGATTTACAAAATATTACTAAAGATTTAGAAAACAAACAAAATGAAAAGACGATAGATTTTACTTCATACGAAGCAGAGCAAGAAGAAAAAGCTATTATAAGTTATGATGAATTGTTAGAAGCTAGTAAAAAAGTAAGTATTAATTATTCAGAAGAAAAGAATATAGATGATGTTTTAGTTAAAAAAGTAGATTTAGATAATACGGGAAAAATTGAGCTTGATCCAATAAAAAAAGAGCTTAATAGTAAAGTTGAATTAGTTAGTTATGAACATGAAGAAGACTTTTTAAAGGCTTTAAAGCAATTGCAATCTTTATTAAATTAATGGTGATGAAAATGGCAAATAAAAAGAAGCAAAAAAAATATTATTTATTTGAATATGATATGGGTTTTTTGAGTTTTCTTTCAATTATAATTTTAATTTTATTAATATTGGCAATTGGTTTTTTTGATAAATGGACCATTTTTAAAAGTATTTTAGTAGCATCAGATCAAAAAACAGGAGATTTTGAATTTATTTTCTTAGTTATTTTGATGTTTTTATGGGTCTTCTTACACGAACTTATTCATGGAATTATGTATTTAGTTAATGGAGCTAAAAAAGAAAATTTATCCTTTGGAGTAGCATTAGAAAAAGGTATTTTATATTGTTTATGTAAAGAATATATTAGCAAAAAAAATATTTTAATTTCAGCAATATCGCCATTTCTATTAATTGGGGTTTTAACCAGTATTTTAGGAATGATTTTTAATAACTCATATTTGGTTATTTTGTCAATTATGAATATGAGTAGTAGTATTGCTGATATAATATTAGTATTATTTCTATTGAAATTACCTAAAAATATTGAATTCTGTGAATATGATAATTCAACAGGTTTTATAATAAAAAGTGATGAAGACATTAGTAAAATATCTGCAATTGGTTTGAAATTTGTTAAAGTTTTAGATGAGGATAAAGAACTATCTTTTGATAAATATAAAACTTTATATATGAGTAAAGTAAGTAAATATATTGCGATAGTTTTTATTATTATTTTTATTTTGGTTATTCTAAAGCGAATTTAAACTTTTATATTGATTTATAAAAGTTTTTATTTGGTCTTGAATTTACTTGTTTAATGAAGACGTGTTATAATACCAATTGGTGGTTATTATGAAATTTAATATTATTACTTTTGGTTGTAAGGTTAATGCTTATGAATCAGAATATATTAAAGAACAATTTTTGAAAAATGATTTTATTTATGAAGATGATACAAAAAATAGTGATATTGTTATTGTTAATACGTGTAGTGTAACTAATACGGCAGATAATAAATGTTTAAAAACAATTCGAGGAATTAAAAGAGATAATAAAGATTGCATTTTAGTAGTTTGTGGTTGTTCAGCAGAAAATCATCGTCATGAATTTGATGATTTGGGAATCGATATTTTGATTGGTAATAATAATAAATCAAAGTTAGTCACATACGTTAAAGATTTTATTGATAATAAGGAAACTTATTGTGAATTTTATGATGGAAGACAAAGTAATTTTGAAAATATGCAAGTTGCCAAATTTAATGATTTAACAAGAGCTTTTGTAAAAATTCAGGATGGTTGCAATAATTTTTGTTCTTATTGTATAATTCCTTATGTTCGTGGGGGAGTTAGAAGTAAAGAGATTAATACAGCTTATAAAGAAATTAAGGAATTAGTAGAAGCTGGTCATAGAGAAATAGTTTTTACAGGTATTAATACAGGAGCTTATGGCAAAGAAACAGGACAATATGATTTGGTAGATTTGATTCAAAAGATATCAAAATTAGAAAAATTGGAAAGAATCAGAGTTTCAAGTATTGAAATAACAGAAATAGATGATCGTTTTATTGAAGAATTAGCTAAGAATAAAAAAGTGTGTGGTCATTTACATGTTTCATTGCAAACTGGCTGTGATAAAGTGTTGAAATTGATGAATAGAAAATATAAGAAAGATGAATATTTACAAAAAGTGCAGAAAATAAAAAAAGTACGTCCTGATATTAATTTGACAACAGATGTAATTGTTGGCTTTCCTGGGGAGGATGAAGAGGACTTTTTAGAAACTGTAGCTTTTTGTCAAGAAGTTGGATTTAGCAAAATTCATGTTTTTCCATATTCAGAACGTAAAGGAACAGTAGCTTATACAATGCCTAATAAAGTTCTTGGAAATATTAGAAAAGATCGTGCGAGAAGATTAATAAAAATTGATGAAGGATTGCAAAAGAAATTTAATGAGCAATTTGTAGGCAAAGCAGTTGAAGTTTTAATAGAAGAAGTTTTTGATGACTATTCAATCGGTCATACTGAAAATTTCTTGAAAGTAATTATTAAGGAAAGATTAGAAAAGAATAAAATATATAATGTTTTAATTGAAGAGGCATTGGTCGATTGTGTTAATGGAAAGTATTTGAAATAATACTTTTTTTATTGTATACTTTATAGTAGGTGATACTATGATAGATTTGACTAACTCTTATGATTTTCAAATTATTTTAAATGGCTCAACGCCGATTGGTGTGTATCATTCTTTTAGTCCAACTTTTTTAAATAAGAGATTTAAAAAAGTTAGTTTTGAAGTAAAAAGAAAAAAGCTAGGATATAGTTTTCAAAATGTTAGAATAATGTAGGTGATAATATGGAAAGAACATTGTATGTGGCTGGAGATGCTTTACAAGATCTTAATTTGCCGAATAATAAAAATGGTTATAGAATAAGGAAAGTTGGAACAACTGGTTTTAAAGTTTATGATGGAAAATATGATGTTTGGTTAGGAAATTTAATAAGTAAGCCAGATGGAAAATATATTTTTCATGAAAGAGTAGGAGCATCTGATGAATTATTGGCACAAAAGGAAGCAGTAATTAGAAGACGTAAACAAGAAAATAGAAAAAAACGTTATAAATTAGAACGTCGTAAGAAAATAATAAAATTAGCCGCATCTTTAGCAGCTGTAACGATTGCTGGAACTAATTTGTTGGGTGGAGTTGAGATAGGTAAAAAATCAAAAGAGTCAAAATCAACAGTTGAAGCGCAAATGCCAGAAGTAGCAACTAAGGTTAATACTTTAACTAGTGCAGATGTTTTAATTTCTCAAGAGTATCTTGATTATTCACTGGCTAAAGCGTCTGAATGTTCAAAAAATTCTTCTTATCCGCAAATTCAAGAACTTTATAATCGACTTTATGAATATTATGCAATGCCTGCTTATGCAGCTTATTATGATTACTTAGATTATCAAGAAATAGGAATGGATCAAGAACATATTAATGCATCTTTAGAACAATATCAAAATGAGTTAGTTACATATCAAAACGCAATAACAGATTTTTATGGAAGTAGTTATTCATTTGGTGCTTCGCCTTTAGCAACAGCTATAATTCAAGATGGAACGATTTATGTTCCTGATACAATTGCTAATTATCAAGATAATGAAATACCAAATGATGTTGTTATAGTTAATGGTTCATTTTATATTCCATTTAATCATGGGGAGGGCTTAGAACAGAATGATATATCAAAAGGAGTTTAATACTTCTTTTTTTATTAAAGTAACTACTTTTTCTTAGACATGAACATATGTATGTGATATTATTATATTTGAGTGTCATAATTTTTTAGTAGGTGAAGGTAATGGATTACATTAGAGGAAAGTTTAAACAACTAATTTTTGAAAGTGACAATGGTTATAAAGTAGGTCTTTTTAGAATAAAAGAAACAAATGATGAAGAAATGAAAGATTTTGTTAATAAGACAATTACTTTTACAGGTTACTTTGCAACAATTAATAGTGAAGATTATTATAAATTAAATGGAAATTATGTTTTTAATGAAAAATATGGTTATCAATATCAAGTTACAGGTTATGAGAGAGAGGAACCTAAAGGAAAAGATGCAGTAATTGCTTTTTTATCTAGTTCTTTAATTAAGGGGTGTGGTGAAAAAACAGCTACGCAAATTGTTGATACTTTAGGTGATGATGCAATTAATCTTATAAAAGAAGATTATACTAATTTATTTAAAGTAACTGGAATTAATGAAGTAAAGGCTAAAAGAATTTATAATTCAATAATCAAGTATCAAAGTACGGATGAAATAATTATTGAATTGAAAAGATTAGGATTTACAATTAATGAAGCTTTGGCTATTTTAAATAAATATGGAGATAATTCATTAGATGTGGTAAATACTAATATATATTGTTTAATAGATTTAATAGATTTTATGAAACTTGATAAAATATTTCTTACCATTAAAGGTGCAATGGAACCAGAACGAATTAAAGCTTGTATCATTGAAACTTTTAAAAGATTAGGTATGAAGAATGGAGATACTTATTTTTATAAGGAAGAAATTTATAATGTTATAAGGAATGAATTTAAAATATTTATTGATATAGATGAATTAGATATTTATTTAGAAGAGTTAAGTATAGGTAATGATATAATTATTGAGGATGAAAAGTATTATTTAACAGAATTTTATTATTACGAGAAAGAAATTGCGCAAAATTTGCATTTGATAGAAAGAATGAGTACAGAAGAAATAGCTAATTTTGACGATTTGATTGCAGATTTACAAGTTAGTAGTGATGTAAAATATAATGTTGATCAAAAAAAGGCAATTAAGAATGCTTTGGAAAATAGAATTACAATTATTACTGGTGGACCAGGAACTGGGAAGACAACAATTATTAATGCAATTGTTAAATTATACGTTAAGTTAAATAAATTAAATAATAAGGAAATTGCTAATAATATTGCTTTACTTGCTCCAACTGGTCGTGCTGCTAAGAAGATGAGTGATTCAACAGGGTTGCCAGCTATGACGATCCATCGTTATTTAAAATGGAATAAAGAAAAAAATGAATTTCAAATTAATGAATATAATAAGAATGGTCATAAATTAGTAATTGTTGATGAAACAAGTATGATAGATACTTTCTTATTTGACTCTTTATTAAAAGGAGTTAAACATAATATTAAGTTGGTCTTAGTAGGTGATTCCAACCAACTTCCTTCTGTTGGTCCAGGAATGGTTTTGAATGACTTAATTGCTAGTGAAATGTTTGTTCATAGTCCATTAGAAAAAATTTATCGTCAAAGTGATAATTCTTATATTCCGGTTTTAGCTAAGGAAATAAGAGAACATAATTTGAGCCTTGATTTTATGAAACAAAAAGATGATTATAATTTTTTAGATGCTCAAGGTTTAGGTATTAAAGAAATGATTAGAAAAATATGTATGATGAGTAAAGAAAAAGGTTTAACAGAAGAAGATATTCAAATTTTGGCACCAATGTATAAAGGAGAAAATGGAATAGATAATTTAAATGTTTTATTGCAAGATATTTTTAATCCAAAAGAAAAAGGCAAAAAAGAAGTAAAGTTTGGAGACGTTATATATCGTGAAAATGATAAAGTTTTGCAATTGGTAAATGATCCCGATAATAACGTTTTTAATGGTGATATTGGGTATATTAAAAAGATAAATACAATTACGCAACCTAAGAAGAAAGAGTTATTGACTATAGATTTCTTAGGTAATGAAGTTATTTATCAAAGGGAAGACTTAATAAATATTAAGCATGCTTATGCTATTACGATTCATAAGAGTCAAGGTTCAGAATTTGCTCACGTTATAATGCCTATTTCGAAGTCATATTATAAGATGCTTTATAATAAACTTATATATACCGGGGTTTCTCGTGCAAAGAAAAGTTTGGTAATTATTGGAGAAGAGCAAAGTTTTGTAATGGCAACTAATAATGATTATTCTAATAATCGTAAAACTAATTTAAAGCTACAATTAATGAATAATATATAGTAATTTGTTCATAATACTATTAGAGGTGTTATGAAAATGAAAATAGATATGAAAAAAGTTAAAGATGTATCACTAATTGTATCAGGAATGGTACTTAGTGGAATGATGGGATACATGGCATACATGATTAAAGATAAAATCTGTTGTCAAAGTATTAAATGCATCATAGATGATATGTAGGACCTAGGATTTAGGTCCTTTTATTAGGTGATAGGATGAATAATTATAAAAAATTAAAAGAATTAGCTTTGTTTTTACTATGTGTTATATTATTTATAATAATAGTCAAGTATCTAGGTGTAATAGATTTCGTAATTTCTTTATTTAAAGTATTATTACCACTTTTGATTGGGTTTATTTATGCATGGTTGATTAATCCTATAATAAATAGATTAGATCAAAAATATAATAGAAATTTGGTATGTGTTATATTTTTTTTATTAGTATTATTTATAGTAGGTTTGTTTATTTATTTACTTATTCCGACTTTGTATAAAGAAATACAAGAAATAGTAGTTATTATACCTGATGTAAGTAATAATATTGTTTTACGTTTACAAAAGTATGGTTTAGAAAAAGGTTTTATTGATTTTAGTAATACTTTGGTAAATAATGTTCCTCTATATATATTAAAGATGGCCCAAAAGTTGATAAAAATAGGAGGAGTATTGGGAATAGGTTTGGTTTTGGGACTTTATTTATCAATGGAATATAATAAGGTTATTGAGTTTATTTATAGTAATATTCCTAAAAAGAAAAAGTGTGTGTTAATTAATGTTTTTCAAGATGTAGGAACTTGTGTAAGAAAGTGTGTTAATGGAACTTTGTTAGTGGCTTTTTTAGTTTTTGTAGGTGATACAATTTGTTTTATGATATTAAAGTTAGAGGCACCTCTTTTGCTTGGAATGTTTTGTGGTCTCACAGATTTAATTCCTTATATTGGACCATATATTGGGGGAGCGTTAGCAGTTTTAGTAGGGTTTACAGAAGATAAAGTATTAGGGTTATTCACGTTAGGAGCTTGCATTTTAGTTCAACTAATTGAAAATTATGTATTACAACCATTAGTAATGAGTAAAAGAATTGAAATAAGTCCTGTTTTAATTATTAGTGGTTTATTAATATTTGGTAATTTGTTTGGAGTTATAGGAATGATTTTAGCAACACCTTGCGTAGCAATGATGAAAGTTTTATTTGTGTATATGAAAAAAGCTTTAGATAAATGTAATAAATGATATTGACAAATGTTATTAAAATTAGTAAAATTGAGTTCCATCTAGAAAAGGGGGATATCATGCCTGAGTCAGAAAAAATGACTTTGAGTAAGTATGTTTTATCAAACTTTGTCAAGTATTTTGATTTGTCTAAGGAAAGATTTGATTTTTTAATAGAAATATTAGCTATGTATAATGCTGATGAGATTTCTGTTCAAGAATTTAAAGAAAATTATTTATTAGATGATCAAGATTATTTTGGTATTTTAACGTATATTTTAGATACTACAAATCTTACTAAGTTGAATAAAAATACTAAAAATTTGAGTATTAGATAATAAAAAGCTTATATCGAATCTGATATAAGCTTTTTAACTATATATTTCTAATTTGTCAGTTATTAAGAAAACGGTTATATATAAACTGATAATAGATATTAAAAGTAGTAAAATTGATAATAACAAGACAGAATTGTTTGGACAACTTAATAGAATCAAATTATTATATATACTTAAAATAATATAAGTTACTATGTAAGTACCGAAGCGAGGGTTAAGTTTATTAGGAAATAAACATTTTAGACCAACGAAACACATTGTTGAAATAGCTGTAAATGTTAGAGAATAACAAAAAACAAGGAATATTAATTTAAAAATATATAAGTCAGTATCAATTAAGAGAAGAAATTTCATTAATGAAAATAATTCTTTTATACCAACGTTTCCCATTAAGCAAATTAAACCAAAAAGTAATAGAGGGATAAATGAAAAGTTAATAATAATGGAAATTAGGTATTTAGCTATAGTTATTTTTAAGGATGATAGGGGAATCATGCTTTCTAGAAGAAATGTTTTATTTTTGAAAGAATTTAGAGTTCGTTCTGTTCCTTTTAAAAAGCAACAGAAAATATTAAAAATTAGTAAAATTATAAAGGCGATAATAATTATACTTTTAAATGTTTCTGAAAATAGTGTTGTATTAGTAAATAAAACAATATAAGCAAGAGTGTATACAATAATAAAACTTAAATAAAGTATATAATTTCTTTTTATGTAATCTGTTAGTTCCCATTTGATATAATTAAGCATTTAAAAACACCTCCAAGTATTTTTGTTCAATTGTTTGATTATTTGCCTTGATGCTTTCAACTGAATCATTAAATATTATTTGACCATCTTTTAGAAAAATAATTTCATCAAGAATTTCTTCTGTATCTTTAACAAGATGTGTTGAAATGATGAAGAGTTTATTTTCATTGGCTTCGTCTTTGATTATTTGTAGCATTTGTGTTTTTACTAAGGGATCAAGGCTTCCCAAAGGTTCATCTAGTAAATAAATAGGAACTTGACGTGCTAAGGTAAGTATTAAAGATACTTTTTCACGATTTCCTTTAGATAATTCCTTTATTTTTAGATCTTTAGTAATATCAAGCTTTTGACATAATTCATTTGCTTTATTGGTATCAAAGTCGATAAATAAATCCCGATAATACTTTATAGCATCTTCGACATTCATTGTATCATATAAAAATTCTCTATCAGGCATAAAGGAAAGATATTTTCTAGTATCATAGCAAACATCATTACCGAGGATTTTTATGGTACCAGCTTGTTGTTTAATAATAGCCATTATTGTTTTTATGAGTGTTGTTTTACCACTACCATTAGGACCTAAAAGACCTACAATATGACCTTTATTAATTTTAATTGAAATGTTATCTAAGGCTATTTTGGAACCATATTTTTTAGTTACGTTATCAATTTCAAGATATGTATTATTCATTTTTACCACCAATCTATTTTTTTGATTATATCATATTATGAAGGCTAATTCATTAAATATTAGGAGAAAATAAGCTTTACAAACTATAAAAAAGAAGTTATAATTTATTTATTAAATTTTTATTAATCGTTGATGAAGTAAAGAAACTTTATGATATTTGAAGAGAGCTAATGGGTGGTGGAAATTAGTAATTGATTAAAGATAAGAGCAGATTTCGGAGATTAAACGGATAAGTTCCGTTATCATGATTAAGTTAAATAAAGGATGGTACCGTGCTTTAAGCACTCCTTAAGTATCATTCTTTTTTTTAGGAGATGATTTATGAAAGTAATATTAATATCTGGTCATGCTGGTTGTGGGAAAAATCAAGTGGCATCATATATAAGGGATAATGTAGATAAGACAATTATTACAGGCTTTTCAAAGTATATAAAACTAATGGCTAGAGAGATGACTTCTTGGAATGGTAGTGAAGAGGATAAACCACGAACTTTTTTACAAACAATGGGAGATAAATTTCGAGCGATAGATAAAGATATTTTAGTAAAAAGAATGTTAGAAGATATAATAATTTATAAAGAATATTATAATTGCGTTGTTATTAGTGATGTAAGATTAGAAGAAGAAATTAATTATTTAAAAAAACATAGTACTGATGATGTGATAACGATTCGAGTTAATTGTCAATCTAATGGTAGACGAAAGTTAACTAAGAAAGAACAAGAACATCAAACAGAGAAAGATTTAGATAATTATAATTTCTTTGATTATGTTATAAATAATAATTATGATGAAAATTTAAAAAAAGAAGTATTAAAAATAATTGAAAAGGAGAATTTAAAATGAATTTAAAAGATTTATATATTAATTTTTTTGTAAGTAAAGGACATAAACAAATTCCTAGTGCTCCTGTAGTACCAGAAAATGATCCATCAGTTTTGTTTAACACAGCAGGAATGCAACCATTAATTCCTTACTTGATGGGCCAGGCTCATCCTTATGGGACAAGATTATGTGATTATCAAAAATGTGTTAGAACGAATGATTTAGAGGAAGTTGGGGATGTAACTCATCACACTTTCTTTGAAATGTTAGGTAATTGGAGTTTAGGAGATTATTTTAAAGAAGAAAGTATTTCATGGAGTTTTGAATTTTTAACAGATGTTTTGAAAATACCAGTAGAACGTTTAGCAGTAACTGTTTTTGCCGGAAATGATTTAATTCCTTTTGATCAAGTAAGTCATGATAAATGGTTAAGTTTGGGAATTAAAGAAGAACGTATTGCTAGAACTGTTGATGACAATTTTTGGATTGCTGGCGAAGCTGGACCTTGTGGACCAGATACAGAAATTTTCTATTTTAGAAGTGAAGATGAAATACCAACTTCTTTTGATCCAGAGGATAATAGATGGGTTGAAATTTGGAATAATGTTTTTATGCAATTTAATAAAGATCTAGAGGGTCATATTACAGAATTGCCTAAGAAAAATGTTGATACTGGGATGGGCGTTGAAAGAACAACAGCTATTTTAGAAGGTGTGAATGATAATTATTTATCAAGTATTTGGAAGGATGTTATTGATTTAATTAGTGAGATATCTAAAATGCCTTACGAGGGTAATGAAAAGAGTATGCGTATTATTGCAGATCATTTAAGAACAGCAGTGTTTATTGCCGCTGATCCAGCTGGTATTAAGCCAAGTAATACTGATCAAGGCTATATTTTACGTCGTTTAATTAGAAGAGCAATTCGTCATGCTAAGTCTTTAAATATTGAGATAAGTAGTGATTGGGATGAACAAATTGCTTCATTAATTTTAGATAAGTATGAAAATTATTATGTTGAACTAAAAGAAAATAGACAAGTAGTTTTAGATGTTTTACGTAATGAAAAAGAAAGATTCAGTAAAACTTTAGAAAAAGGATTACGTGAATTTGCTAAAGTAGTTGATAAAAATACTGAGATTAGTGGAGAATTAGCTTTCCATCTATTTGATACTTATGGTTTTCCGATTGAGTTAACGATTGAGTTAGCTAATGAAAGAGGTCTTAAGGTTGATGAAGAAGGATTTAAAGAAAAATTTAAGGCTCATCAAGAATTATCACGTACAGCTTCAGCTGGTAAGTTTAAAGGTGGTTTAGCTGGAAATAGTGAAATTGAAACAAGATACCATACTTGTACACATTTATTAAATGCAGCTTTAAAGGTTGTTGTTAGTAATGATGTTCATCAAAAAGGTTCTAATATAACTGATGAGAGAATGCGTTTTGATTTTAGTTGTGATCATAAATTAAGTGATGAAGAAAAGAAAAAAGTTGAAGATTTAGTAAATGAATGGATTACAGCTGATTTAGATGTAACAGTTAAAGAAATGCCAAAACAAGAAGCAATTGATTCAGGAGCTGAATGTATGTTTATTGAAAAATATCCAGATATTGTTACAGTATATGAAATAGGTAATGATAAATATGGTATTGTTTCTAAGGAATTGTGTGGTGGTCCACATGTTAAGAAGACTAGTGAACTAGGACATTTTAAAATAAAAAAGGAAGAAGCAAGTTCGGCTGGCGTTAGAAGAATTAAAGGAATACTTGAATAGTATTTCTTTTTTTAATAATTTTTAATAATGTTTAATAAAATAATAAGTGGTGTTATAATTTGTTAGCGAGGAGTGGTATCATGAGTAAAGTAAGTATTCCTAAATATAGTTTAGCAGAAGAATTAATTAATTCAATTAGTCATGGAATTGGAGCAGCGTTAAGTATAGTGGCTTTAGTTTTTGTCATTTTAAGAGCTCATAGTGCAGTTGGAGTTACAACTGGAGTAATTTATTGCGTTATTATGTTTTTACTTTATACGATTTCATGTATTTATCATGCTTTAAGTCCAAAATTACTTGGTAAAAAAGTTTTAAGGGTTATTGATCATTGTAATGTTATGTTAATGGTAGCAGGAACTTATACTCCGTTGTGTCTTTCAATGATTGGTGGTTTAAAAGGTTTAATAATGTTTTTAATAGTGTGGCTTGTTACTATAATAGCAGTTGTCTTTAATTCGATTGATGTAGACAAATATCAAGTAATAAGTGTTGTTTGCAATTTGGTACTAGGTTGGGCTGCTTTATTTTTAATTAAAGATATTATAGCAGTAAGTTCTTTAAAGGCTGTTTATTTACTGATAGGTGGTGGAGTCGTTTATTCAGTAGGGGCAATATTATATGGATTAGGTTCAAAGAAAAAGTATATGCATTCTATTTTTCACTTCTTTGTTTTAGCGGCGAGTTTTTTACATTTTTGTTTAATTTATTTTTATGCAATTTAAAATATTTTTAAATCGTTTATAATAACGATTTTTTTTTGACAATTTTAAAGGAAAAGTAAGATTGATAGTTAATATATAGAGTGAAGGGAGTGAAGAAATGAAAAAAATATTAGGTGGTTTAATAATGGTGTTTTTTCTTTTAATGGTAGGTGAAGTTAAAGCTTTGAGTTTTAAAGAAGGAGAATTTTTAAATGGAGAATATATTAATAAAGTTAAAGATGGTAAAACTTATTATATGACTGTACAATATATTTATCGTGATGATGGAAAAGTAGTGTATTGTTTAGAGCCTTTTGCCAATTTCATTACGGGAAATGGTTATATTGGTTATAATTTTAATTATGATGGTGTAACTGGGTTATCTAAAGAACAGGTTAGGAGGATAGAATTATTATCTTATTATGGCTTTAATTATCATAATCGTAGTGATAGTAAATGGTATGCTATAACACAATATTTAATTTGGAAGACTGTTTCTAATGATGATATTTATTTTACAGATAAATTAAATGGAAAAAGAATTAATAAATATGAAACAGAAATTAAAGAATTAGAACAAGATATAGCTAATAATGAAATAAAACCTTCTTTTGTGGGACAAGAAGTGACAGTAAATTATGGTGCTGATGTAAATTTAGAAGACATTAATAAAAATTTAAATGATTATCAAGTACTTGGAAAGATAAATTATAATTATCAAAAAAAAGGAAATACTTTTAAAATTAGTAACGTTATGCAAAGTGGAAGAATTGCCTTTAAAAGACAACATACTTTGTATAATTCTAATAGTTTTGTTTATATTAATAGTAATAGTCAAAATTTATTTGCTCCAGGGAATCCACGAGAAGCAGAATTGTATTTGAAACTTAATGTGACGGCAGGAGATGTTGAACTTAAAATAAAAGATGATGATTCTGTTTATTCGATTGCTAAAGATTTTTCTAATACTTGTTATGGTCTTTATAATTTACAAAATGAACTTCTTGATAAAGTTTGTACAGAGCAATCTTTAAATTATAAAAGTAATTTACTTAAGTATGGTGTTTATTATGTGAAACAACTTAGTGTTGGAAAAGGCTATGAAAAAGATGAGAAAATATATAGTTTTGAGATAAATTCGCGTAATGAACATATTGTTTTGGAACTACAAAATAAATTGATAAGAAATACCATTAAAATAAATAAAAAATATTGTAAAAAAGATGTTTGTTCTTTTGAAAAAAACGCTAAGTTTAATATTTTTGATGAGAAAGATAATTTGATTGGGAGCATCGAAACTGATGCTAATGGCAATGGAGCAATGGAACTTGGCTATGGCAAATATTATGGTGTTCAAATATTAGGAAAAGAAGGCTATCAGTATGTTGATGATTTTGAATTTGCTATTATAAATGGTAAAGATCAATTAAAATATGAGTTTATAGATAATTTAAAATTAAGTGATGATAAGAATAATGAGACTGTTGAAGATGATACGAATGATTTAGAAATGTTACCTCCTGAAACGGGGATAGATAATGTTCCATCTTTAAAAAAAATAATTATTAATTTTCTTCATGAAATTATTAATTTTATGACGATTTTATGGAAAAAATGGTGATTTTAGTAAAAAAATGTACTTTTTTACATTTTTTTGCGTTATAAAAAAAGGAAATAAGGGACTTTGGTACAATATATATAATTAGAGGGTGATTTTATGGCTTTTGTAACTGATGCGGAAATAAATGATATAAGAGCCAAAGCTAATATTGTAGACATAATAGGCGGATATATTCCACTAACGCAACGTGGAAAAAACTATTTATGTGTTTGCCCTTTTCATGACGATCATTCACCTAGTATGAGTGTTTCGGCAGAAAAACAAATTTATAAATGTTTTTCGTGTGGTGAAACTGGTAATGTATTTACTTTTGTTTCAAAATATGAAGGGGTTTCTTTTATAGAAGCTGTTGCAATAGTTGCTGCAAAGTGTGGTTTAAAATTATCAGAAACGACTTTTAATAATAATTTTACTGATGTTAATAAAACAGAACATGAAATAATGGATTTAGCAGAAAAGTTTTTTCAAAATAATCTGAAAACAAGTTTTGGTGAAACTGCTATGGCTTATTTAAAAGACAGAGGAATAAATAATGATATTATTAAAGATTTTGGTATTGGCTTAAGTTTAGATAAAAATGATGCTTTATCTACTTTATTGTTTAAAAAAAATTACACTAAGGAACAGTTGCTTCAATTAGGTCTAGTAAATGATATAAATGGTAATTTATATGATACGTTTTCAAGACGTATTACTTTCCCGTTATATGATAAGGATGGTCATATTGTAGGCTTTAGTGCTCGAATTTATCGTGGTGAAAAAGATACCTCAAAATATATCAATTCACGAGAAACAAAACTTTTCAAAAAAGGCGAAACATTGTATAATTATCATCAAGCCCGTGATGTAGCTAAACGCGAAAAAGAAGTAATAGTTGTTGAAGGATTTATGGACGCTATAAGACTTAGTAATGAAGGAGTAAAAAATGTTGTAGCGTTGCAAGGAACGGCAATGACTAAAAATCAAATTCAATTATTGAAGAAACTTAGAGTTAAAGTGATTCTTTGTCTTGATAATGATAATGCAGGGTTATTAGCAACAGTTAATAATGGTGAATTACTTAGTAAAGATGGCATTGAAGTATTTGTTATAAGACTTAGTGGTCAAAAAGATCCGGATGAATATATTTTGGCAAATGGAATTCAGGCATTTTTGGATAACCTTAAAAAACCTTTATCGTTCTTTGAATTTAAAATAAACTATTTAAAAAATGGTAAAGATTTAAATAATTCACTTGATTTGGCGCAATACATTAATGATGTTTTAAAAGATTTAAGTGAAAGTAATGATGAGATTTTAAGAGAAATTACCTTAAATAAAATTAGTAAAGATTACAACTTGTCACTAGATGTTTTAAAAACGAAATTAAGTGAATTAAAACCAGTTACAACGGCAGTAATTGAAGAAAAAAAAGAAGTTGTGAAAAAAGATAAGAAAGATGCTTATGTAATAGGGGCAGAGCAAATCCTATACTTTATGATGAATGGGGAAAAATACATTAGAGAGTATCAAAAAAAGTTAGGTTTTTTTCCAACAGAAATATATCGTGAAACAGCAAATGAAATACTATATTATTTTGAAAATAATAAGACAATAAACGTAGCAGATTTTATTACTTATGTTTCTGATAAGGGAACTTTAAAAGATGAAGTAACAAAGATTGTCAATTCAGCAATTGATGGGGAAGAGTTGACATTAGAAGCTATGGATGAATATATAGATGTCGTTAATAAACTATTAATTAATAGGGAAATAAAACGATTGAAACAACAAATGAAAAACGAACTTGATGTAGATAAAAAAATGAAAATAGCTATAAGAATAGCAGATTTAAAAAGAGGAAGTGTGGACAATGGTTGAGATTAAAAGTTTTGAAGATAGAAAGAAGTCTTTAATTGAATTAGGTAAAAAGAATGGATTTTTAACATTTGAGCAACTTGCTGATGCTTTAAAAGGTTTAGAAATAGATAATGATTCACTAGATGAATTATATAATTGTTTTATGGAAAACAATATTGAAGTTGTAAGTGAAGAAGTAAATGACAATAATGAGGGAAATGGTAAGAGTAATCAAGAAGAAAATTTAGTTTTAACTGATGAAGAAATCACTAAGGATATTAATATTAATGACCCTGTTAGAATGTATTTAAAAGAAATTGGACGTATAAGTTTGTTAAGTCCAGAAGAAGAAGCAGAATTATCTATACGTATTGCAAATGGTGATGAAGCAGCTAAAAATATTTTGGCAGAATCTAATCTTCGTCTAGTTGTTTCAATAGCTAAGCGTTATGTTGGAAGAGGCTTATTATTCTTAGATTTAATTCAAGAAGGAAATATTGGCTTAATGAAAGCTGTTGAAAAATTTGACTATGATAAAGGATATAAGTTTAGTACTTATGCAACATGGTGGATTAGACAAGCTATTACAAGAGCACTAGCTGATCAAGCTAGAACAATTAGAGTACCAGTTCATATGGTTGAAACAATTAATAAAATGGCTCGTATTCAAAGACAGATGACTTTGGAATTAAACAGAGAACCTTCTGAAGAAGAATTAGCTAATAAAATGGGAATTACAGTTGATAAAGTTAGAGAAGTTATGAAAATAAGCCAAGATCCAGTTTCTTTGGAAACTCCAATTGGCGAAGAAGATGATTCACATTTAGGTGATTTTATTAAAGATGAAAGAAGCATGAGTCCAGAAGAATATGCGACTAATGAAATTTTAAAAGAGGAAATAAAGAATGTTTTACTTACTTTACAAGAAAGAGAACAAGAAGTATTGGAATTAAGATTTGGTTTAGTTGATGGTACTAGTCATACTTTAGAAGAAGTTGGTAAAAAGTTTAATGTAACACGTGAACGTATAAGACAAATTGAAGCTAAAGCATTAAGAAAATTACGTCATCCATCAAGAGCTAAAAAACTTAAGGATTTTTTAAATGATTAAACTATCTGAAAGATTATTAAGTGTTGTTAATTTTATTGATATTGATGATGCTCTCGTAGATGTTGGGTGTGACCATGGCTATTTATCTATTTATTTAATGCAGAATAAGTTATGTCAGAAGGTTATAGCTACTGATATTAATCAAAATGCTTTAAATAATGCTATTTATAATATAAAGAGGAATAATTTAAATATTGAAACAATTTTGAGTGATGGTTTAGAAAAAGTTGATTTAAATAATATAAATACTTTGGTAATTACTGGAATGGGAACAGCAACAATTTTACATATTCTTAAATCTGCAGATTTAATCAATATTAGGAAAATTATTGTTCAATCAAATAATGATTATGCTCTTTTAAGAGAAAATATGAATAAGTTGGGTTATTATTTGGTAGATGATGATGAAGTCTTTGATAAAAATATTTGGTATGTAACGATGAATTTTGTAAAATCTGAAAAGAAAAATGATTTAAATATAATAAATTATGGTTATTTAAATAATTCTTTATATTGTAATTATTTAGTTGAAAAGTATAGAGATATTTTAAAAAAAATTCCTGACTATTTAATAGAGGAACGAAATCTATATTTAGATAAAATAGCATATATAGAGAAAAATTTAAAAAGTAAATATGTAAAAAAATGTAGACACTGAAAAATGATATAGTCTACATTTTTTATTGAAAAAATGTTGGTCCGTTATGATTGACGATTTTATAGTTTGATATATCTTTTGGGTGATTATTCTTAATTTGATTAATTTTATTATTGATATTTTGCAATGACGATTTTAAATCATCTTTTTTAGATATTAGTGGCTTTATCTGAGAATACAAGGGAAGAATTTGGTTGGCAATACTTAATGTCTTAGAAAGACCAGTGATTATTTTTATTAATGATAATCCATTATTCATATAAAATACCTCAATTTATTATATGTTTTTAGTTAACTTTTATTAAAATTATGTTATAATTTTAATGATAGGAAAGTAGGAGGTGGCTTATGGATACTTTAGAAGAACTTGAAACTGTGGAAACACTAAATACCCCAGCGCCAAATGTGAATGAAGTTAACAATGTCAGTAATCCTATTAATCAAGTAAGTCAAAATACCAATAATACTGGTAATGAAAATAATAGTGATAATAATGAGTCTCCAAAAGAGAGACCAACTTTTTTTATTAATTATATTTTTATTTTTATTGTTTTAGGAACGAAGCTGTTATTAAAAGAAGGAACGAATGCCTTTAATCCTAATACATTGATTGAAAATGTTTCTTCAACTGATGGGAATGTTCCTTTGACTAAACAAAACGCTGAAATAGAAAAGAAAAAAGAACGTATTAGAAGCAATCCAAAATATGTCAAAATGAAAGAAAATTTAGCAAATGAGTTGGCAGCTGGTGGTATTGGTCAAAAATTAACAGAGCCTGTTTTGTTTCAGTATACGGTAATGGATCCTAAAGGTAAAGTTATTACAGGACGTTTCAATGGAGTATCTAAATTAGATGTTAATTCATTTTTAGTTAATGAAGGATATGAAGTATTTAATATTGAAACTAATGATATGCTTAATTTTATTCATGGACATAGTAAAATAATGTCATTAAAGATGAGTAATAAAGATTTGATTTTCTGGTTAACGCAGCTAAGTACTTATATAAAAGCTGGTATTCCTCTGGCTGATGCTGTTAGAATTTTGGCTAACCAAATGGGTAAAGGCAAAGAGTCATCAAAAAATCAAGTATTCAATGCTATAGTATATGAATTATCAATGGGAACTGCTTTTTCGGAAGCTTTGGATAAACAAGGTAATGTTTTCCCTTCACTTTTAATAAACATGTTAAAAGCCGCAGAAGCAACAGGTGATTTGGAATCAACACTTGACGAAATGGCTGATTATTATTCAGAAATTGAAGAAACTAAGCAACAAATGAAGAGTGCGATGACATATCCCGTTTTAGTTTTGCTTTTTGCTTTAGGTATTACTGTGTTTATTTTGACGTATATTGTACCACAATTCGTTAGTATTTATGATGAAGCAGGTGTTACGCTTTCACCACTTACGGTATTTTTGATTGATTTGTCAGCTTTCTTGAAAAATTATTTAGTTGTATTAATTGGTGTAATTGCGTTAATAGTTATAGCGATTGTTGTAATTTATAAAAATGTTCAACCGGTACGAAAGCAGATGCAAATATTTGCAATGCATGTTCCAGTATTTGGTAAAATTATTATATATAATGAAATTACTATCTTTACAAAAACTTTTGCTTCATTGTTAAGGAGTAACGTTTTTATTACTGAAAGTATAGATATTTTGAGTAAGATTACAACAAATGAAATATTTAAAGAGATAATGTATGAGACGATTGGTAACATTGCTGTTGGAGAAAAAATAAGTGCTTCCTTTAAAGATAAATGGTGTATTCCAGATGTTGCTTATTTTATGATTCAAACTGGTGAATCAACTGGTGATTTAGCTAACATGATGCAAAAAGTAAGTGATTATTATGGTGGTTTACATAAATCAATGATAGGTCAAATGAAAGCATTTATTGAACCAGTAATGATTATTTTGATAGCAGTTATTGTTGGTGGTATCCTAATTGCTGTTATATTACCAATGTTCGACTTATATGATAAGATATCTATGTAGGTGATGGAATGTTATTTGATATTTATGTAATAGTTTTCTTATTTATTATAGGAATGTTAATGGGTTCATTTTATACGGTAGTCGGTCATCGACTACCGAATGATGAATCCATTGTTGCTCCTAGAAGTCATTGTAATAATTGCAATCATGTCTTAGCATGGTATGAACTTATTCCGGTAATTTCTTTTCTTATTCAGGGAGGACGTTGTCGAAAATGTAAAATTAAGTTATCTTTAATATATCCAATAATTGAAATGTTAAGTGGTTTTTTATTTGCTTTATCTTATGTTTTATATGGATTTAGTTATGAAATGATAGCTTTTATTATAATAAGTAGTGTTTTAATTACGATTTATGTAAGTGATTTCAATTATATGATTATTTTAGATGGTCCATTGATTATCGGAAGTTTACTAATTTTACTTTTGAAATTGTATTTTTTTGGTTTTAGGACTTTTGTTATTTCAGTAGTAAGTGGCTTAGTAATGTTTATGTTTATGTATATTATTAAGTTAGCTGGAGATAAGTGGTTTGGTCGAGAGTCACTTGGTGGTGGAGATGTTAAACTATCTATTTTCTTTGGCTTTGTTTTTGGGGTACGTTTGGCAATGGTTAGCTTAGTTTTAGGTTCATTTTTAGCGTTTCCATATGCTTTATATTGTTCTTTTTCTGAAAATGGCAAAGAAATTCCTTTTGGACCTTTTTTAATAACTGGTTTATTAATTGTGTATATATATATGGAGCCAATAAAAGAGATACTAAATTTATTAATTTTTTAATAATTTAGTTTTTTTTTGCTTAAAAAAAGAGCTTTGTAAGCTCTTAATAATCGTCATCATCGTCATCATCATCATCAATATCATAATCATCATAGTTGAAATCAGTACTAATATTATTGAAAGCACCTTGGTTGAAACTTAGTTGATCATCTGTTGGAATGTCATATGCTTCACCATTTTCCATGATGATTTGTTGAGTTGGTTCTTTATTTTCTGGGATACTTTCATTTTTTGTTATTACTTCATTATTTTCTTTAGTAGTTTCATTTTTATCTTCTGTAATAATAGTTTCTTCTTTTTCGTTATCTTCATCATGTGGAATAGGCATTTTACCCATTAAGGCCATACGTAATTCTTCATCACCTTCACCGAAGTCTGTTTCGATATCAATTATTCTAATGATTTCTTCAAAAGAAGTTAAACCATTTACGACTTTTTTTAGTCCATCTTGTAGTAAAGAAATAGTTTTATTATCACCATAAACCATTTTTCTTAATTTTTCTTTTGGAGTATTGTTAGTAATAGCATCTTTTATATCTTGATCAACTTCAAGTACTTCATGGACAGGAATACGACCACGATAGCCACCTAGACATTCAGAACACCCAACAGGAGTATATAAATTATCAATATCAATATTTATTGCTTTTTTAATTACTAGTTTTTCATAGTCAGTTGCGGGACGAGAACCACGACATTTTGGACATAATTTTTTAGCTAATCTTTGAGAAATTATTCCTGAAATAGCAGTACCTAGCAGGTATCTTTCAATATCCATATCCAAAAGTCTTTCTATTGTATTTAAGGCATTGTTGGTGTGGATTGTAGATACAACTAAGTGGCCAGTGATAGCGGAACGAACAGCGATACGAGCAGTTTCATCATCACGAATTTCTCCGATCATTATAACATCAGGGTCTTGACGAAGGATACTCCTTAAGGCACTGGCAAAAGTTAAGCCAATTTCTGACATAACTTGTACTTGGTTTAGACCTTCAATTTTCATCTCGACAGGGTCTTCAACGGTAATAATATTCAATTCAGGTTTGTTTAAGGCTTGAAGCATGGCATAAGTTGTAGTTGATTTACCTGAACCAGTAGCACCAGTTGTTAGAATAATACCGTTGGGAAGACCTAACATTCTTTTTACTTTTTCAAGGTTTATATCAGAAAAACCAATATTTTCGATTCCTTGTAAGCTTGTAGAATAGTCTAACACACGGATAACGACTTTTTCACCATCAACGATTGGAAGTGAAGACACACGCATATCCAAAGGTTTACCGGCTAATTCGGTTTTTATTGCACCATCTTGTGGTAAACGTGATTCAGTGATATTCATACCAGCAATAATTTTAATACGAGTCGTCATGTTCTTTTTAACAACGTCTGGAACATATGCATAATCAACTAAGTCACCATCGACTCTCATTCTTACTTTAAGTTTGTTAGGAGTTGGATCGAAGTGAATATCTGATGCACGATTTTTTACGGCATCCGCCATAATTTCATTAACAATTTCTACTATTGGTTGCGTATCATAATCAAATTCACGAAACATTAACTTCACTCCCATCTTATTCTTTTATAATTATACAACAAGTATTTTTTTTACTCAATGTTTTTTATAGACTTTTAGTAAACTGGATTTAGGGTTGATTTTAAAAAATGGTTGTTTTATAATACATTTAAATACGTTGAACAAGAGGAGTAAGTTATAATATTTTAAAGAGAAATCTTGGTTGGTGAAAAAGATTATTTATTATAATTGAAGGTAGCTTGGGAGTAGTGTATCCGAATATACTAGTAAGATATAATGTTGGTCGCATTAAGACATAGAGATAGTTCATAACTATGAATTAAGGTGGTACCACGTTTAAGACGTCCTTATGTAAGGATGTCTTTTTTTTGGAAAGGAAAAAGGGATGAAAGTGAATTATATAGAGGAAAAAGCTAAATTTAAGGAATATGTAGATAGTTTTGATATGCGTAATGAAAAAATATCTAATAAGTACTTTCATAGTTTACGAGTCATGGAGATTGCTAATCGTTTGGCATTATCTTTAAATTTTAATGAAGAAGAAATTTATATAAGTAATTTAATTGGTTTATTGCATGATATTGGTCGCTTTGAACAAGCTCGAGATTATGATACTTTTGTTGATGCTATTTCAATTGATCATGGTGATTTGGGCTATGAAATATTGAAAAGTGGTTTAGTAAATGAATTTACAGATGATGAAAGAATAAAAAAAATAATTTTAATAAGTACCAAGAATCATAATAAATTAAAAATAGAAGATGGTTTAACGGAAAAAGAAATAAAGTTTTGTAAATTGATAAGAGATGCTGATAAGTTAGATATTTTGAAGACACAATGTTTGGTAAACGATGAAATAAGACCATTAAAAAAAGTTTTATTTGATGATTTATATAATGATAAAATATGTAGGAATACAGATTGTGAGAATCAAACTGATAAAATAGTTAAATTAATAAGTTGGATTGCTGATTTTAATTATCCTTATTCATATCAATATTTGAAAGAACATAATATTATGGAAGAAAAAATTAAGTTATTGGGTAATGTTGAAGGAATTAATGAGTTGCGAGATTATGTAAATAAAAAAATAGAGGAGAGATGTTAAATGTTAGAAACTAAATATGATCATAAAAAAGTTGAAATAAATAAATATGAAAATTGGAAAGAAAAGGGGTACTTTGAAGCGGGAGACAAAAGCAAAGATGCTTATACGATAGTAATTCCACCTCCAAATGTTACAGGTAAGTTACACATTGGTCATGCTTATGATGTTTCTATTCAAGATGCTATTATAAGATATAAAAGAATGATGGGATTTGATGCTTTATGGTTACCTGGAATGGACCATGCTGCTATTGCAACAGAAGCTAAGGTTGTTAAAAGATTAAAAGAACAAGGGATAGATAAATATGAATATGGTAGGGATAAATTTTTAGAAGCTTGTTGGGATTGGACACGTGAATTTGGCGGTAATATAAGAAAACAGTGGGCTGCTATGGGAATATCTGTTGATTATAGTAGAGAATCATTTACTTTAGATGAAAATCTTACTAAAGCTGTAAAAAAAGTTTTTGTTGATTATTATAATAAAGGATTAATATATCGTGGAGAAAAGATAATTAACTGGGATCCTGCGGCACAAACAGCTTTATCTAATGAAGAGGTTATTTTCTCTGAGGAAAAGAGTGCTTTTTATCATTTAAAATATAAAATTGAAGGTACAGAAGAATACTTGGATGTTGCAACAACTAGACCAGAAACTTTATTTGGTGATACGGCAGTTGCCGTAAATGAAAATGATGAAAGGTATAAAAAATATGTCGGTAAAAATGTTGAATTACCTTTAATGAATAAAGTTATTCCAATTATTACTGATGAACATGCTGACATGGAAAAAGGAACCGGTGTTGTTAAGATAACCCCAGCTCATGATCCTAATGACTTTGAAGTAGGGAATAGACATAATTTAGAGCGAATCGTTATTATGAATGATGATGCAACAATGAATGAAAATTGTCCTGCTAAGTATGTAGGAATGACGAGAGAAGAGGCCCGTAAAGTTGTTTTAGAAGATTTAAAAGAAGCAGGTTTATTACTTGAAATAGAACCTTTAGTACATGAAGTAGGACATTCTGAACGTACAGGTGTTATGGTAGAGCCAATGATTAAGAAACAATGGTTTGTTGATATGAAAGGTTTATCTAAATTGGTTTTAGATACACAAGACAAAGAAAATGAAAAAGTTAATTTTGTTCCGAGTAAGTTTGAAAATACATTAAGAGCGTGGATGACTGATTGTCATGATTGGTGTATTTCGCGTCAATTGTGGTGGGGACATCGAATTCCTGCTTGGTACAAAGGTGATGAAATATATGTAGGAATGGAAGAACCTTTAGAAGATGGTTGGGTACAAGACAATGATGTTTTAGACACTTGGTTCTCTAGTGCTTTATGGCCTTTTGCAACGATGGGCTGGCCAGATAAAACAGAAGATTTGGAAAGATATTTTCCTAATGATTGTTTAGTTACTGGTTATGATATTATCTTCTTCTGGGTTTCAAGAATGATGTTCCAATCTGAGTATTTATTAGGCTCTAGACCATTTAAAGATTGTATAATACATGGTTTAATAAGAGATAAAGATGGTCGTAAGATGTCTAAGTCTTTAGGTAATGGTGTTGATCCGTTTGATATGATTGATAAATATGGTTGTGATGCTTTAAGATATTATTTAACTACAGATTGTGCTTTAGGTACGGATTTAAGATTTGATGAAGTTAAAATGTCTTCAACTTGGAATTATATTAATAAAATTTGGAATGCTTCTAGATTTGTTTTATTAAATATTGAAGATTTGAAAGAATTATCTTTTGAAAATTTAACTAGTCAAGATAAATGGATTTTAACTAAATACGAAAATATTGTTAAGTCTTCAATTAAACACATGGATAATTATGAATTTAATATATTCGGAGCTGAAACATATAATTTTATATATGATGATTTTTGTAGTAATTATATTGAATTTGCTAAATTTAATAGTGAATCAAAGACAACTAAATCAGTACTATGTATGATTTTAACTGGTATTTTAAAAATGTTACATCCATTTATGCCATTTGTAACTGAAGAAATTTATCAAATGTTACCTATTAAAGATGCTGAATCTATTATGATAAGTGAATATCCTAAGTATAATGATGAGTATATTTTTAATGAAGATAAAGAATTGATTGATAAAGTTATTGAGTATATTTCTTTATTTAGAAATAAAAAGCTAGAGAATAATGTTGGTAGTGATTTTGAAGTTGTAACTAATATTGATAATGAATTAATTTTAAAAATGTTAAAACTTGAAGATAAGAAAGTTGAAACAAGTACTTTAAAGGGAAGTGTTTTAGTATCTTTAGGTGATTTTGAATTAACTATTTATTATGATAATTCTAAACAAAAGAGTGAAGAATTAGATAATTTATTGAAAGAAAAAGAAACATTAGAAAATAGTATTGCTAGACGTAGTAGGTTACTTGCTAATGAAAATTATGTTGCTAAAGCCCCAGAAAAGATTGTTAATGCAGAGCGTGATAATTTGAAAAGTGAACAAGAAAAATTAGATGTAGTTTTAAAAAGATTAGAAGAAATAAAATAGAATAAAAGCTTTTTTAATAATTTTTAATGAATATTTGATTCTTTTATAAGTTATAATCATC
>UWSL01000005.1 GCA_900552975.1 uncultured Mycoplasmatota bacterium
ATTTAACTTTAATCTTTTTCTTATATTTATTATTTCTTTTAAGCAATAACTTAATTTCATATTTACCTTATGTCTTTATTATCTTAACGATTTTCTTAGGTTATGTTTTTATTTCCAATCGCTTAAAAGAAAATATAAAAATACCTTTAAAATATACTTCACGTATTAAACGTTTAATCTTAACTAATAACATTATTCATTTAATACCTTGTATTATTATGCTTTTAACTTTTGATGAATCAGTATTGCCAGTGTATTATTTTATTCTAGGACTAATTGCTTATCTTAATTTATTTACTTTAATTTTAATAAATTTCTTAAATCGTCCTTTAGAAAAATTAGTTGCTCTGCATTTTAAAAGAGAAGCAGAACGCAAGTTAAAAAGTATGACTAATATGAAAGTTATTGGTATAACTGGTAGTTATGGCAAAACAAGTTCTAAGAACATTCTTTGTGATATTTTAAATATTAAATATAATGCTTTTAAAACACCAGCCAACTACAATACACCATTTGGCTTAATGATTACTATAAATAATTATCTTGATAAATATAATGATTATTTCATTGCTGAAATGGGTGCCTGTAAAAAAGGCGAAATAAAAGAACTATGTGACTTAGTTCACCCAACTTACGGAATCTTAACTAAGATTGGCTTAGCTCACCTTGAAACATTTGGTTCTGAAGAAAATATTCAAAAAACTAAATTTGAACTTATTGAATCTTTACCAGAAGATGGAATTGGTGTCTTAAATGGTGATGATGAGAAACAAAAAGACTATATTCTAAAAAACAAATGTAAGATTATTTGGATTGGTATTGATAATCATCGTGTAGATTGCTATGCCAAAGACATTGAATTGACTTATAAAGGAACCAAGTTTAATGTTAAATTTAAAAATCTTGATAAAGAATATAAATTTGAGACTAAACTTCTTGGTCGTGCTAATATTTACAATATTTTAGCTGGTATTGCCTTAGGTCATGAACTAGGTATATCTATTAAAGACCTACAATCAGCTGTTAAAAAAGTTTCTCCAGTAGAACATCGCCTATGTATGAAAAAATATTATGATATTAATTTAATTGACGATGCCTACAATGCAAATCCTAACGGCTGTGAAATGGCAGTTGAAGTTTTATCTCAAATGCCTGGTAAAAAAATTATTGTTACATCAGGCATGATTGAACTTGGTTCTAAATCATATGAAAAAAATAAAGAACTAGGTTTACAAATAGCAAGCCATAAAATAGATGATGTAATCTTAATTGGTAAAGAACAAACTAAGCCAATTCAAGATGGCTTAAAAGAATGTCAATTTAGTGAAGAACATATTCATATCTTAAATGATATAATGGATGCTTTTCCTTTAATGCAACAATTAAAAGATGGAGACACTTACGTTTTACTACAAAGTGATCTTCCTGATACATTTAATGAAAAATAATTAATAAAAAATAAGGAGTGATAATAAATGATTAAAGTAGGAGTAATTTTTGGTGGTGAATCAGTTGAACACGAAGTTAGTATTATTACAGCAGTTCAAGCAATGAATTTTATTAATTCCCAAAAATATGAAGTAGTTCCTATATATATTGATAAAAAACGTAATTGGTATACGGGTGAATTACTAAGAGAAATGGAAACATATAAAGACTTAGAAAATATTGGTAACTATGCCAAGGAAGTAACTTTAACTAGAAAAGATGATGAATTCATCTTACAAAAGAAACGTGGCATTTTTAAAGGTGTTGTTAACACCATTGATGTTGCTTTTCCGATAGTTCATGGTAAAGGAGTTGAAGATGGCTCACTATCAGGTTACTTAGAAACTATTGGTATTCCTTATGTAGGACCATCAATGTTAGGTGCATCTATTGGTCAAGATAAAGTAGTTCAAAAACAAGTTTTAGCTGCAGCTGATGTTCCTGTTGTTAATTACACTTGGTTTTATGATCAAGAATACTTAGAAGATGAAGAAACTATCTTAAAAAATATTAAAAAATTAGGTTATCCAGTTATTGTAAAACCGGCTCGTTTAGGAAGCAGTGTTGGGATAACAGTTGCTAAAAATGAAAAAGAAGTAAAAGATGCCATTGATGAAGCAATTAAATATGATGAAAAAATCGTCGTTGAAAAAATGGTTCCAAATCTATTAGAATTAGATTGTGCTGTCTTAGGTTCTAACAATAAAATGGAATGTTCTTTGATTGGGGAAATGATGACTAAAAATGATTTCCTAACTTTCGAAGATAAATACATTGGTAATGGTGGTAAAAAAGGACCTAAGAATGGCAATAAAATAAGTACAAGTGGTTTTAAAATTCCTGCTGATGTTGATAAAGAAATAGAAGAAAAAATCTATGCCGAAGCCCAAAAGGCTTTCCGTGCTCTAAACTTAAGTGGTGTCACAAGATTTGATTTCCTTGTTAATCAAGAAACTAAAGAAGTTTTTGTTAACGAACCAAATACTATTCCTGGTTGTTTAGCCTTCTTCTTCTTTACACCAAAAGGGAAAAAATATCCTAAATTACTAGATGAACTAATTAACGGGGCTATTAAAGAATATAAAAATAGTCAAAAGAAAGTTACTAGTTTTGAATCTAATGTCCTAAGTACATATAATGGATCTAAGGGTGCTAAAGGAAAATTACAATAATAAAAGTAAGTCAAGAAATAAAAACGTAATTTACAAAAATTTACGTTTTTTTCTTGAGCAAAAAGTAAAAATGATTTACAAAAATTAGCAATTCAAGTATTATTATTGTAGACAGTGGTACATTATGGAAGAAAGTGGGGGACATAACAATATGTTCATGGGCGAATACCATCATAACATTGATGATAAAGGACGACTTATAATTCCTGCCAAGTTTCGTATTGAACTTGGTGATAAATTCATTGTTACTCGTGGCTTAGAAAAATGTCTCTACGTCTATTCTAACAACGAGTGGGAAAAAATAGTTGCCAAAATAAAAACTCTACCTTTTACCAAAAAAGACGTCCGCATATTCGTTAGAACATTTTTTTCTGGTGCTACTGAATGCGAATTTGATCGCCAAGGTCGAATTAGCATTACCTCCCCATTGGTTAGTTACGCCGATATTACCAAAGAATGTGTGATTATCGGCGCAAATGACCGACTTGAAATATGGAGTAAAGAATCGTGGGAAGAATTTATAAATACAAATTATGATAAAATAGAAGATATAGCTGAAAATTTATTTAATGGGGATGATTTTGGTGAAACATTATAGTGTATTATTAGAAGAAGCCATAACTGGTTTAGATATTAAACCAGATGGTATATATGTAGATGGAACATTAGGTTATGGTGGCCATAGTAGTGAGATACTAAAAAAATTAAATGAAAAGGGTCATTTATATGCTTTTGATCAAGACAAAGAAGCTTTAGCTTATTCTAAAGAACGATTATCTAAAATAAGTGACAACTTTACTTTAGTTCATTCAAACTTTGTTAATATGAAAGAAGAACTAGCTAACCTAGGTGTAACAAAAGTTGATGGCATTATCTTTGATTTAGGCCTTTCAAGTCCACAAATAGACAACAAAGAACGTGGTTTTACCTTTATGAATGATGCTAAATTAGATATGCGTATGAATCAAGATAGTAAAAAAACCGCAGCTGACGTTGTTAATGATTATTCGGAAAAGGACTTAACTAACATATTTTTTCTATATGGCGAAGAAAAAATGTCTCGTCAAATAGCTCATAAAATAGTTGAAACTCGTCAAACAAAACGCATTGAAACAACCAAAGAATTAGTTGATATAATTGCTAAAGCAACAAAAGCTAAATACTTTAATACAAAACACCCAGAACGTCAGATCTTTCAAGCCATTAGAATTGAAGTTAATAGTGAACTAAGCGTTTTAAAACATGTCTTACCAGATGCTATCGACTTACTAAATCAAAACGGACGTATTTCTGTTATAACTTTCCATTCTTTAGAAGATCGTATTGTAAAACAAATATTTAAACAAGCTAGTGAAGTTGATGAATTAGTTAAAGGCTTACCTGTTATTCCACTAGAATATCAACCTAAAATAAAATTAATAAATAAAAAACCAATCTTACCATCCGAAAAAGAACTAAATGAAAATTCTCGTAGTCGCAGTGCTAAATTACGCATTATCGAAAGGATATGATTCATTTGACTAAAAAAAGAAAAAAAAATAAACGTCTTTTTCTAAAGGGCGAAGGCTTTATTTGGGCAACCATTTTTGTCCTTCTATTAGCTATTCCTGTTAGTGAAGTTTATGTAAAAGCAATCTTATCAGAATCAAATATTGCTTTAGAAGAAGTAAAAAATAAAATTGAAAACCAAGAGGGGATTAATGAAAGTTTACAGATGGAAATAAATGAATTAGCTTCTTTAGATAAAATTCAAGAAGTTGCAAATGAAAACGGATTGACTTATAATAATAATAACGTAAAAGTAGTGGCTAATAAATAAATTTTATAAGGAGTAATCAATATGAGAAAAAAGAACAATACAATAACAATTAGTAAATTGATTTTTGTTGTACTTGTTCTTTCTTTTTGCGCAATAGTTATCAAACTATCTTATATTGCATTAGCCAAAAAAATTGATGGTATTAACTTAAGTGAATTTGTTGCTAATCGCAATACTGAAACTCAAGTTTTAAAAGCCAAAAGGGGAAGTATATATTCTAGTGATAACGAATTACTAGCTAAAAATGTTAATTCCTATACAGTCATCGCTTATCTTTCACCATCAAGAACTAAAGATAAAAAAAGTCCTATGCATGTCGTTGATAAAGAAAAAACAGCAAATGAACTTTCTAAAATATTAGGAATGACACCAGAATACATTTTAAAACTACTAAGCAAAGATCGTTATCAAGTAGAACTAGGTCCTAATGGCCGTGGGATTTCTGAACTTGTTAAAAAACAGATTGAAGAGTTGAATTTACCAGGTATTGATTTTGTTTCCACTAGTAAAAGAAGTTATCAAATGGGTAGTTTAGCTCCTTATATTATTGGTTTTGCGACTTCTGATGAAGATGGTACAATAACTGGTAAAATGGGAATCGAAGCTTACTATGATGATGAACTAGAAGGAAAAGATGGTTACAACATCTATCAAAAGGATGCCTATGGTTATACAATTCCTAATACAGAGCCAATTACTGTCGCTGCTGAATCAGGTAAAGATATATATTTGACTATTGATAGTAAAATTCAAATGTTTGTAGAAAATGCCATTCAAGAAATTAATGAAAAAGGCAATTCTGAATGGTTAACATTCTCTGTTTTAGATGCTAAAAGTGGCGCTGTTGTAGCTTCTGGTTCTAATCCCACTTTTAACTTAAATAAACTCGAAATATCTAATTACTTAAATCCTTTAACTCAATTTGCTTATGAACCGGGTAGTACCATGAAAATTTTTTCTTTCATGGCAGCTATGGAAAATGGCATTTATAAAGGGGATGCTCTTTATAAATCAGGAACAATAAATGTTGATGATGCTGTTATTAAAGACTTTAATGGTGTTGGTTGGGGCGAAATAACTTATGATTCCGGCTTTGCTTATTCATCTAATGTTGCTGCCACCAACTTAGCTCTAGCTCTTGGTCGTGATAAATTATATGATTTTTATCAAAGCTTAGGCTTTGGTCAAAAAACCGGAATAACATTGCCTGGAGAAGTCAAAGGATCAGCTAACTTTATTTATAGAAGTGAACTAGCAACTGCTTCCTTTGGTCAAGGAATTACTACAACTCCTATTCAAAATTTACAAGCTTTAACAACTTTAACTAATGGTGGCGTTGAACTACAACCTTACATAGTTGAAAAAATAGTCGATAGTCAAACAAACGAAGTATCTTACCAACACGAACGAAATGAGCTAGGTCAAAAAGTCTCTAAAGAAACAACTCAAAAATTACTTAATTTAATGTACGATGTTGTTTATAGTGGCAAAACAGATGCTAAATTTTATAAAACAGATTCTGTTAAATTAATTGGTAAAACAGGTACAGCCCAAATCGCTGGTAACAATGGTAAATATCTAACTGGTAAAAATGACTATATTAGAAGTTTTGCGGGTATTTTTCCCTATGAAAACCCTCAATATATTATTTATGTTTCTGTCAAACAATTCGATGGTGCTTATAAAGAATTTGCTCAAGTTGTTTCCAAGGTCGTTGAAGAAATAGCTAAGTATAAAAATATTACTGAAAGTACAGAAATTATTGACGCTACTAAAATTATTACTTTAGAAAATTATATTAATACAGACGTAATTGCTACAGAAGAAAAACTAAAAAATCAAAAATTAAATGTTATCAAATTAGGTAATGGCAATATTGTTATTAATCAATATCCTTTAAAGAATCGTAAGATTTTAGCTGGTAATAAAATTTTCTTAATGACCAATGGTACGGAAATAGCAATGCCAGATATAACAGGATGGAGTAGTAGTGAAGTTGCAACCTTTGCTAAAATGCTTAATATAAAACTAAAAGACAATGGTACAGGTCATGTTACTGGTTTTAATATTCCTGTTGGAACTATTCTTAATAGTGAAAGTAAGTTAGAAGTAAATTATTCATAAAAAAAGATCTATTATTCTAGATCTTTTTTGGTATGCTTATCTTTACACTTTGTCAGCAATTTTTTTGACAATTAGTTTAAAATAAAGCTATACTTTTAATAGTATAATAATAAGGAGAAATAATATGAGTATATATGAAGATATTATTAATAGTATAAATGTTGAAGGTTTAAGCAAGTTAGAAATTGCCCGTCTATTATATATTGAATTAGGTAAAAGAATAAGTTTTAGTACTAAGTATCAAAACACTGATGAAAAAACAATGTTTAAGATGCATTCGGATGATTTTGATGCCAAAAATTCTAGCGTTAGTCAAGCTAATTGTGTTATGTGGTCCAAAACATATAGCGCATTATTAGCTTACTATGGAATTGAAAATCGTATTATTAATAAATGGCATCAATATGTTGAATTTTTTATTGAAGGTCAAAGATGGGTTGCTGATGCAACTTATGGTAAATACACTGATTTAGCGAGAATCCATAATGGTGATGATACTACTCAATTTGGCTTAAGCATGTATCAAAAAGACGAAGAAAAATCATCAAATTACCCCGTTTATGATGTTAGGATAATTAAATTACTTGAAGAAATAGATGAAAAAATAGGTTATCGTAACAACAAATATCATGAATTAGAAGAATTAAAAAAACTTCTAGCAGGAATTAAAAATGGTTCTTTTGACGTTACCGAATATGGAATTGATAACTCAGTAGAAGGTAAATTACAATTTTTATTTGCTAAAGTTGGTAAAATGAGTAATGGTTTTTATGAATCTAAAAATTATCTTTATGCACTTGAAAAATTTATGTTAGGTAGTGAAGAGTTAAAAATGATTCATGGAACTGACTTAAAACGTACTAGACTAGACGGGGAAGTTGATATTATTCAAATTATTAGTCTTTTAGAAAATAACATTTATCATTACTATATACTTTGCCCTACGATGGCGTTAAAAGAAGTTCAATCTAAAGATATTAGTGATTTGGCTCTACTCGGTTATGGTATCGAAAAAGAAATACCTGGAATAATCTATCCTAAAAATTTTAAACCAGGCATAAGACCAAAAAAATGGAAATTAAAATTAGAAAGAATAATTAATCAAGGTCATATCAAACAGTCCAATATTCAAGAGTATGAAAAAAGAACCTTCACTTTATAAATAAGCAAAAAAAATACATCAAATGATGTATCTTTTTTAATTTTCAGTTTCTTGAATTTTTAAGAAGTTTGTATGAGCATCTTGAGGGAAACCTCCAACTACACAAACTAAGTCATTTTTTTCTAAGTTAAGAATTTCTTTAGCAGCTAAAACACCATTCTTAACGATATCGTCTGTATCACTATACATAGGAACAATCTTTGTATAAACTCCCCATTTTAATGCTAAACGATGAGCAACTTGTTCATCAGTAGTAGTTGCAATAATAAATGAATTTGGTCTTAAAGAAGAAATATCTAAAGCAGTCTTACCAGTTAATGTAGAAGCAACAATTGCTTTAATAGGTAAATCTTGAGAAGCTGCAACAGCACATTTGGCAATTGTATTATGTATTTCAGTACCAGTTAATTTATAATCATCTAAGTTATATTTAGTGATTTTTTCAACATTTTCACAAATGCTAGTCATTGTACTAATTGTTTCAACAGGGTAGTTACCGATTGTTGTTTCATCACTAGTCATAATAGCATCACAGCCGGCTATAACAGCATGAGATACATCTGTAACTTCAGCATTAGTAGGTCTAATATTTGTTTTCATAGAATACATCATTTGTGTAGCCATGATTACACCTTTACCATAACTATGACACATATCAATCATTTGTTGTTGATATAAAGGTAAGTTTTCAACACCAGTTTCAATACCTAGGTCAC
The DNA here is from genome assembly GCA_900552975.1 of uncultured Mycoplasmatota bacterium. GTDB lineage: Bacteria > Bacillota_I > Bacilli_A > RF39 > UBA660 > Coprovivens. The sequence continues at coordinate 8,482 of UWSL01000005.1, forward strand.
CACGAGCAACCATAATATAATCAGATTCTTTAACAATTTCTTCTAGATTATCCATTGCATATTGAGTTTCAACCTTTGAGATAATAGGCATATCAGGTTTACCATATTTACGGCATAAATCTTTAACTTGACGAATATCATCAGCACTATTAACAAATGAAATAGCTAAGTAATCACCGTTTTTATCGCAAGCATATTTAATGTCTTCTTCATCTTTTTCTGATACATAAGGTACATTTAATTTAATACCAGGCATACATACACCACGACGAGATTTAATTACACCTGAATTTTGAATTTCACATGTAACACCATCTTCTTCAATAGAAGTTACAATTAACTTATAAAAACCATCATCTAATAAGATAACTGAACCAACATTTAAATCTTTTAATACATTTGGATAGTTTAACTTAATAGCACTAGCTGTACCATCGTGTTGATCTTCACCATCAGATTCTAGGATTCTAATAGTTGCACCTTTAACAAGTTCAATTTTGTCATCAACAAATGAACAAGTTCTTAAATCAGGTCCTTTAGTATCATATAAGATAGCAATATTAGCACCTAATTCATCATTAGCACGCTTTACTAAATCTTCATCAATTTTTCTTTCTTCTAATGTTGCATGAGAAAAGTTGATTCTAGCAACATTCATACCTGCTTCTACAATTCCTTTGAATTTTTCCCAATCTTGAGTAGCAGGACCAATACTACAAATTATTTTTGTCTTTTTCATAAACTCCTCCTAAAAAATAACTTCCTAATTCTAACATTATTTTTATTATTTGTAAATAATTTCTATATTATATTTTTATTTAACGATGTCTTCTGGATCAAGTTCTACATCACGTCTTGTTAAAATTTCATACCCGTCATCCAAAACTAAAACTGTATGTTCAAAATGAGCACTATTTTTACCATCATCAGTTTTAATTGTCCAATCATCATCTAACATATAAATATCAGCTGTTCCTAAATTTAACATTGGTTCAACAGCAATAACATTACCAGTATGTAAAACAGGACCTTTTCTTTCTTTACCATAGTTTGGCACATCTGGTTCCATATGTACTTTATCACCGACACCATGTCCAACTAGTTGTTTAACAACGCCTAAATTATATTTATGAGCTACTTTTGAAACCGCATGGCCTATATCACCAGTTGTACATCCATCGTGAATAGCTCCAAGACCGGCCATCAAAGCTTCTTCAGTTTCTTTTAATAACTTTTTGTTTTTTTCGCTACCTTCACCAACAATGTATGTCCAAGCTGAATCACCATGATATCCTTTGTAACAAGCTCCAATATCAAGTTTTAAAACATCGCCTTCCTTTAATTTGCGATGAGATGGTATACCATGAACAACTTCATCATTAACGCTTATACAAATTTCCCCAGGAAACCCATATAATCCTTCAAATGAACATGTACATCCTTTACTCAAAATAAATTTCTTTGCAAGACGAGCTAGTTCTTTCGTTGTAATCCCAGGTTTAATAAACTGTTGTAAATACTTATGAGTAAGTCCAACAATTCGACCAGCTTCTCTTAATTTATCGATTTCTTCATCATTTCTGACTATAATCATTTACATCCCTCAATTCAGTAGTATTATACATCAATTGTATAAATAATTCCATATTCTCTAATCTATCTTTTAAAATATTCTAAAAGAAAACTACATTACTATAAATGTAGTTTAAAAAATCTAACATTAGCTATCTGTCCAATCAATGTCATATCATCTAATAACCAAGTACTATCTTGCTTAATAGCTCTTTTTAATACTAAGGCATATTCTGAAATAAATTTAGTTTCTTCATCATTAAATTTTCCTTCAATTGTACTAAAAACACAATCAATATTACTAACTCTCAATCTAACTACTAATGAAACTTCATCATTTTTTCTAAACATTCCTCCAATTTGAAAATCAAGCAATCTAACATCTTTTATAATATTAGTTAATTTGCACATCATCATTGAAGCAAGACGACTAGCGTAAACATCATATAAATCCTTTGTTAAATACTTCCTAAAATTTTCTATTTTGTAATTAGACCAAACTTCTTGAATTTCACAATACATTTTATATACTAGTGTTTGCAATTCATCTTCATCAAAGTTTGGTATAACTTTACTAATTTCTTCATAACTATATGGAATATTTTCCCTTTTCATTTTCCAAGTAAATTTTATTTTACTAATCAAAGAGAAAAAAATATATTTAATAATGTGACACATAAGATAGAGTAGAAGTCCAATTCCATATACTGCAGCAAAAAATAAACCACATCCAACAAAAATTCCTATTATAAGTAAAACAACTCCCATTGATGCAATTAATCCTATAAGCGAAAAAATATAGCTCGTATAATTACTCCCCATTAAAACTTTTTCTGATCCGTTAAGACATATACTACAAATACATATCAAAAAAAATAATCCTATTAATATTCTTTTCTTTTTCATAAAATCACACTCACCAAATTACTATTCTTTCTACATTGTACAATAGGCAATCTTAAAGAACAATATTTTTTAAAAATTAAAGTAGCAAAGAAAAAAAGTAGCAAAGAAAAAACAATAAAAAATTATGTACAAAAAATAAGCTAAGTGTGTTACCATTATTATAGTAGGGAAGTGTGAGTATGAAAAAAGTAGCCATCGGTCATATAATTATTTTATGTTTAAGTATGTTAATGCTTATCATAACTTTGTTAGGAGGATTTTCATCCCCCAAATCAGCTAGTGATTATCAAACTATTGCATTCTTTTCAAAATTCGTAGCTTTAAGCATAGTATGTAGTTTGTCTTTGTATTTTGTCTTTGCTCTGCTTATTAATGAAGAACATGAAAATTTTACTTATATAAGCCTAGTTGTTACTATTATTTATTTTCTTTTAAGTCTTTTTAGTGGAAGTTCTCAAATTATGTCTTCAATTTGTGGCTTTTTTGGCAATATATTAGTGGTACTTACTATAGATATGGCAATTTTCTCTGTTAAAACCCAGAGTACATTTCATGATAATTATAAAAAAATCTTAGCTTTAGTAACCTCAATTGTTTATTTAATGTGTACTTTTACTAAAGTAGACGTAGCTAATAATATAATGAATAATGTTTTATTTGCAGGTCTTTTTGGCAGTAGCGAAGAAACATCTTTAATTTCTAATTTTTTAATTGTCTTAAGTTGTCTTTGCTTTTTAGGTGTTTTATTAAATCCTGTTATAGCTTATTTAACATCTAATTCTAGCTTTGTTCCATCTTCCATAAACCAAAAAGCTTTTGAAATGTTTCAGCAACAAAAAAACGTACAAGGACTTGTTAATCAAGCTGTAGCACCTATAGCGGCATCTCAACCAATAAATACTAGTAATCAAGTATCTTCCCCTTTACCAAATCAAGTTGTTCCTAATGTTGAACAGCCTCAAGTAATTTCAAATCAAGAACAACCAAAGCAACAAGAAGTTTGTAATTTAAATGCTCAAAATGTTTCCCCACAACTTGCTTTTTTACTTCAACAAGATAATCAAAATAATTCTAAATAAACAAACTGCAAAGTTTGTTTTTTTAAAAAAAGGAATATCCTAACCTAACTATAATATATGTAGTGTAGAGAAGTAATTTCATTGACAAGCTATTTTACCAAGTGTATCATTAAAATGACAAAAATTACTAGGGAGGTATATATGTTAGAATTAAAAAAAATAACTAAAGAATATGATGTTGCAGGTCTTAAACAGCTTGCCTTAAATAAAATAAATATTAAATTTCGTCAAAATGAATTTGTTTCAATTTTGGGCCAAAGTGGTAGTGGTAAAACTACAATGTTAAATATTATTGGTAGCTTAGATAAATATACAACAGGTGACTTAATAATAAATGGTATTTCTACAAAAAAATATACCGATCATGATTGGGATATTTATCGTAATCACCGCGTCGGCTTTGTTTTCCAAAGCTATAATTTGATACCTCACCAGACAGCTCTTCAAAATGTTGAACTAGCTTTAACCCTTTCTGGAATTGGCAAAGAAGAACGTCGTAAACGTGCCATAGCTGTTTTAAAAAAAGTTGGCTTAGAAAAACAAATCAACAAAAGACCTAACCAAATGTCTGGAGGGCAGATGCAACGAATTGCTATTGCTCGTGCTCTAGTAAATGATCCAGATATTCTTTTAGCTGATGAACCAACCGGTGCACTAGATTCTGAAACTAGTCTTCAAGTTATGGACTTACTAAAAGAAATAGCTAAAGAAAAACTGGTAATAATGGTTACCCATAACCCTGAATTAGCCATTAATTATTCAACTCGTATCGTTAAACTTTTAGATGGTAAAATAATTGATGATACCAACCCTTTTAATGGTGAAGAACAAATTAAGGAAGTTAGAGAAAATAAGAGCAAAGCCAAAACATCAATGAATTTTAAAACAGCTTTATCTCTAAGTCTAAATAACCTTATGACTAAAAAAGGTCGTACTCTTCTAACTTCATTTGCAGGATCTATTGGTATTATTGGTATTGCTTTAATCTTATCATTATCAAATGGTATACAAAAATATATTGAAAAAACCGAACAAGAAACTCTTGCATCATACCCGTTAACTATTCAAAAAGAATCAATAGATATGTCAACATTACTCCAAACTCTAACAGGTCATCAAGAAACTAAAGAATATAATGACGATAAAATTCATTCCATAAATATTATGGGAGACATGTTTACTACTGTAACTAAAGAAGTAAAAAGAAATAATCTAAAAGATTTTAAAAACTACCTTGAAAAAGAAAGTAAAATTAAAAATTATACTTCATCAATTGAATATACTTATAACGTTCAAATGAACGTTTATAAAAGTGATTCTAACAAAGTAGTTCAAGTTAACCCAACAACTGTTTTAGATGCTATCGGTATGTCCTCATCAGGTATCTCAAGTGCTTATAGTCCTTTTATGTCAAGTTATGATGTTTTCTATGAAATGCTTAATAATGAAGAATTAAATAAAAAAACATATGATGTCATTGAAGGAAGATGGCCTAAAAAATACAATGAAGTAGTACTTCTTGTTGATAAGAATAATCAAATATCTGACTACAGTTTATATAGCTTAGGTATCCTTGATCAAGATTACTTAAAAGAGCAATTTAACAACATGGTTAGTGGCAAAGATGTCAAATTTACTGAAAACACTTATGAACCTAAAGATTTATTAAACTTAACATTTAAACTAGTTTTAAATACTGATTATTACAAAAAACAAAATGGTCTATGGTTAGATATGTCTAATGATGATAACTATATGAAAAAAGTTCTCGAAAATGCCGAAGAAATAAAAGTTGTCGGTATTATCAAACCAAATGATGAAGCTGTTACAGGTAATAATACTGCCGGTATGATAGGGTATACTCATGAATTAATGGAACATTTAATTAATAAAACAAATGAACAAGAAATAGTTAAGGAACAACTTGAAAATCCTAAAATAAATGTTTTTACCAAAACAGAATTTACTAATAATAAAGAATTCGATATGAACAATCTTAGTGCTGAACAACTAAAATATCTAAAAAATATGTCTCAAGTAGAATTAGCTGAATTTATGAAATCATATTCTGAAAATCTTTCTTCAACTTATGAGCAAAATTTAACAAAACTTGGAATTGCGAGTATTGATGATCCTGATGGTATAAATATTTATCCTAAAGATTTTGATTCTAAAGAAGAAATAACTTCAATAATTGATAAATATAATGAAGATAAAGAAGAACAAGATAAAATAAAATATACAGATATTGTTGGAATTATGATGAGTTCTGTTTCAACTATCGTTAATGTTATTAGTAGTGTGTTAATTGCTTTTGTCGCTATTAGTTTAATTGTTTCATCCATTATGATTGCTATAATAACTTATATTTCTGTAATTGAAAGAACCAAAGAAATCGGTATACTAAGAGCAATGGGAGCTTCTAAAAAAGATATTTCTCGTGTCTTTAATGCTGAAACTCTAATCGAAGGCTTATGTGCCGGCATATTAGGTATAATAGTAACAATCTTAATTAATATTCCTGCTAATATAATTATCAAAAAAGTAGTTAATATAAGTAATTTATCTAAATTACCAGTTGCTGGTGCTATTATTTTAATTATTATAAGCGTTTTACTTACGGTACTTGCTGGCTTTATTCCCGCTAAAATAGCTTCCAAAAAAGATCCAGTTGAAGCTTTAAGAACAGAATAAAATCTGTTCTTTTTTGTATAATTTGACTCGAAAAGACCAAACTATTAATACAACCATATTGACTTAACCAACTTAAAATCATATAATAATTAAAAGAATAGAGAGTAGTGATTTCATGAAAAAACAATATACTTACGCCCTAGTAGCTATTTTAGCCCTTTTACTTACCGCTTCCACTTTTTTAAGCAAACAACTTATGACTCCTAAAGCCCAACCAATCACTATTGAAGAAGATTTATCTAATAATAATTTAAAAGGTCAAAAATCTTACGAAATAGATAATGATGACTTAAGTATGATAGATGATTCCGTTAAAAAAATATCATCTCCAGTATCATTAACAATAACTAACTATCAAAATACTGATGAAAACATAAGATATACTTATGAAATAACTATCGAAAATATTTCCGGAGCTTATAAAACTACTACAGGCAACGAAAGCAAATATTTAGTTTTTGATGCTAAAGGAAAGGCTAGAATAAATTTAAACAGCAATCAACATATAACTATTGAAGATTTACCAAGTGGTTCAAAATATACCATAAAACAAAATTCTGTCGATTCATATCAAACAACTGCTAATAACTTAAATAGTAATACATATACTGCTACATTAACAGAATCTAACAAAATAATTTTTAACAATACCACAACACATGAAAATTTAATTAAAAATGAAGCAGATAGTAATCCTAATACTCTTGATCCAATCTTTATCTTAGGTATAACTTTTGTAATAGCAGCATTAGCATCAGTTATCTTAATTTGCAAAAATAAAAAAACACCTCGTTACGAACAAGATTTATAATCTTGTTTTTTTTACTATTTTAAAATAATAAAAAATATGATAAACTTGATTACAGAATAGGATTGATTACATGGATAAAGATATTGTTGTCTTTAACGCGATAATAGAGGTGTAATATGAAAAAAAATAATAAATTAATAATTATTGGACTATGTGTTGGAATTGTTATTACTCTAATAAGTTTATTCCTTTTTGTTTCTAAAAAAGCTAATAAAACAGAAAATGACTATATCTATATTAAAAATAATCTTTCAATAAAAAAGAAAGAAACACTAGATAAAGATGGTAAACAACTAGAAATATCACAAATATCAAATATGATAGATGATAAAATCTTAAAAGATAAATATCCTAATTTAAATAAAGAATATGAAGAATGGTTTAATGATATATATGATAATTTGGTTGCCAGCTTTGGTAAAGAAGCCGTTGATACATCAGCTGATTACTTCTTTGGTACTAAAACAGTTGAAGAATACAAGCAAAATAACTATCCAACTTTTTTAAAACATTATATAGCTGGTGAATATTATGAAAATCATTTAACAGAAAAAGAATTAAAAGAATACTATGATGCTGGTTTTGGATCAACTCATATCAAATTGATTAAGGTAGAAGCTATCTTACATGATGATGATCCAAGTGTTGAAAATAGAAGAATAATCGAATCAAACACAACTGAAGAAGCTCTTAGGATACTAGGTCAAATAAATAGCATAGATGACTTTAACAATATATATAACTATTACCAAAATAATAATATTTCATCAGAATATTTTCAAATCACCGCTACAGAAGTAACTGATTTAAAAAGAGATAATGAAGACTATTTTGGTATTATAAATGATGTATTTGCTCTTCAAGACAATACTTATAATAAAGAATTAATTGGTAACTCAGATGAAGCATACATTGTATATCGTATATCTAGTAGTAAAGAAAGTTATGAAGCTAGTAAAGAAAAAATGAAGAAAGAATTAAAAAAACTTTATTATCGCGAGCAATCTCAAGACAACGAAACAAAAAAAGCTCTCCAAGAACTACGTAAGGAATATCAAGTAAAAATAAATGACGAAGAATTAAATAAAAAATATCAAGAATATATAAAATAAAAGGTGTATGAAAAAACATATACCTTTTTTGTTGAAAAAAAGATTCATTTTAAGATATAATTATTACAATAGGTAGATGATTATATGATAAAAAAACAAATAAATTCAAAAATAAAAAAAGATAATAAAACTGAAAATAAAAAAGTCGTTAAAAAAATTAAAAATATAAAAAAACTTTCCCAGGAAAATAAAGCCAAGAGTACCCCTAATGATGAATCCCCAAAGAATGGATTTACTTTAGTTGAACTTCTTGCTGTAATTGCTATTATTGCTATTTTAGCCACTATTTCTATTGGTGTCTATAATGGAGTTAGTAAAAATGCCAAGCAAAAAGCTTATGAATCAAAAATAAGCGAAATAGAAAATGCCGCTACAAAATGGGCTAAAGAAAATAGTATTGATAAAACAACAACAATTTCTGTAAATAAGTTAGTCGTTGAGGGCTATTTAACAGCCGATGAAGCAACAGATAATGGCTTATCCAAAATAATAAATCCAACTAACAATGAGAATATAATTTGTGCCTTAGTTGAAATAAAGTACAAAAATGGTGAAATAGAAGCTAAATATGTTGAAAAATCTAATAATTGCTCATTAGCTGAGCAAGCCTTAGATGATCAAAAAATAAAAGTCTTAGCTTATGAAAAAGTAAAAAATACTTCGCCGACTTTAAATAACAATAATGTCTTAGGTTGGACTAACCAACCATTAACCTTAGTTATTGATAGTGAAGAGTATGATAGCAATGCCATAAGCATAACCTACGATTATGAAGGAAATAGTATCGAAAAAAGTAAGTCATCTCTAAAAAAATATAGTGGAATTAATTACATCGATAACCCAGATACTTATTACAATACCTTCAATGTTGATGCCGACGTTATTCTTGATAGCAATATAATTATTACTTATAAATTAAGTGATGGAAGTAAAAAATCTCGTAAAATAAACGTTCGTATTGATAAAGAAGAAGCAACTGCTTCTGTAATTGCCAAAGCCGAATGGGTAACAACCGAGCAAAAAGTTATTATAAAATTAGATGACGGCAATGGAAGTGGCGCAAAAAGATTTTATATTGGTGCAGCTGATAGGTATAATGCTCCTAGTGTTAACATAGTCGACTTGTGCGACAACAATAATAAAAATTGCAAATATGAAAAAGAATACAATGCTCCAAGCACTGGAGAATATAATATTTGGACTGAAGATATGGTAGGCAATATCTCAGCAAATCCTAAAAATAAAATATCAGTAAATAACATTGATAGCACCTCGCCAACATGTACAATTTCCTTTACTGGAACTAAAGGTGAAAATGATTGGTATATTACAGAAGTAACTCCAAGCATTGAAACTAGTGAAGCTGGTTCTAGTGGCTTATACTATGGCTTAACTAAAGGAACAAGTGAAGACTATTCTAATTACATTGGTGCTGGACTAAAAGGAACTCTAACAAAAACCAATCAAGGAGAAACAACAGGTCAAACATATACCTGTAGTGTTAAAACTTTATCAGGTAAAAAGGCAACCACCAATAGTTCAGTTAAAGTAGATACCACTAAACCATTTATAACTTCAGCAACTATTAGTAGTAAAGACAACAATTATAACACTAATCAAATTACTTTAACGATTAAAGCTAATGATCAAATTAGTAAAGTAAAGAAAATGTGTATTTTAACTTCAAATGATTTAAATGGTTGTTCTTGGATAAATTACAGTGAAAGCAATAACTTAAATACTAATATTTCCTATGATAATGGTGGCTCAATTAAATATTATATTTGGGTAAAAGATGATGCTGGTTTAATATCTGATGTCAAAGAAACCAAAGAATATCAAGTTCATAAGAATTGTAGTTCTGGTAGTATTATTAATAATGGTAGTGCTACTTGTAACTATACTACTTCTTGTAATAGTACTTGTGGAACAACTATTTATGGAACCAAAACGCAACCTCGTAAAGATAAATTTACTAATGTCGCTTGTGATTCTGTTGTAACAGAAAATGGCTGTCAACAAAAATGTTCTGCTTGTACCGCTCCAAACACTCCAAATATTAGTGCCAGAAGAACTAAAAATGCATCATATAATTATGGTCAAGTAAACTTAAGTTATGCTAAAGGTGCCCTTATTGGTAATGGTAGTTGGTCAAATGGAGCTGAAGTTACTATAGGGGGTAGTAGTGCCACAGGTGGAGTAGTATATCAATATAAAATAGGTGATAGTGATAAAGAATGGCATACATACACAGAACCTCTTGAATTTGAAACAGAAAGAGTAGTAACAGTATATGCTCGAGCAGTAAATGCCAAGGATTACAGTAAAGCATCTAATAGTGCTTCATTTGTCGTAAAAATAGATACAACAGCCCCTGTTATCAAAACGGTTCCTAAATCTGGAAAATTTAATGGTTTAAGTTATGATAGTTCAGGTCGTATATGTAAAATTCATTTAATTGATAATAATGTTAATTATCCATACCAACAAGCTTTCTATGCTTCTGATTCTGGTGGAAGTAATAATTATAGAGCTTGGCTAAAACTTGATGATGGTGCAAGTCCTAAATGCTATGGAAACTTTACAACAGATCGTTTATTGAAAAATTGGAGTTATTGGGGCAATTTCTATGGAAATGATAAATCAGCTTTTAACAATGATACAATTCAAATTGCTGTTTACTTTATGAATAAAAGGGGTGGAACAGTTCAAATATTTGCAATGGATAATGCTGGTAATTTTGCAAAAAAAGAAGTAAGTAGTTCTTATACAAAATGTGATGCTTCCAATATCACAAAAGTAAGCGTTGGCGGTAGTCCAGGTCGTATTACTTGCAATAGCATCGATGATATTCCATTAGCATAAGTAGTGCTTTTTAAACACTGCTTTTTTCTTGCCATAAAAAACCACTTGCTAAAATAAATATATAAAGTATAATAAGCTAATTAAAGGAGTTAGTATGAAAAAAGCTTTATGTATTATTGAAAATATAATTATTATTTTATTACTAATAATTAGTTGTTTATTATTCGTTAAATTTATTTATCACATAAATCATGAAACCTTAGATACAACATATCTCTGGAATATTTCTTACCAAAACTTTCAAACGACTAGTGGTAGCCAAAGTATAAATTTAGAAAATAAAGATGATTCTCTTAACTTTTCTGTTACTTTAAAAAATGAAGAAGAATTTAGTGAATTTACTATTGACCTTGTCAATAATGGATCATTAGATGCTAAAATAGCTAATATTGATAAAGAAATAGTTAGTACTAATAATGTTTTAGTAGCTAGTATTACTTATTTAGATGGCACAGCAATTAAAGAAAATGACATTTTAAAATCACAAGAAACTAAAAAAATTAAAGTCAGAATTGATTACCCTAAACAAAAAGAAAAAATCTACGACGCATTAAAGTTAGATTTGAAATTAAAAATAAAATTTATCCCATCAATTTAAAATTATTGTCTTCTATTTTATTTTATATTATAATTTTATTTAGAATAGAGGGTAGTATATATGAATTATTTTAATAAAGTATTTAAAAATCAAACATATCTATTTTATATATGTACTACTTCAATCCTTGTTATTTTCTTACTTTTAAAAGATACTTTATCTTCTTTATCTTATCCTATCTTTTTTGCTTATTGGTTATTAAGTTTATTCTTTTTTATTATACTTTTTGGTTATCGTAAAAATAAAAGTAATTATTTAAAACGTCAAATAAATAGTACTTTTTTACTATGTTTACTTATCTATATAATCATTACTTATTTACTTGGATTTTCTTCATCATTCATTAAAATAACATATAACTTAAAACACATTATTAGTATTGTATATTTAGTTTGTCTCATTATTTTAAAAGAGTTATTTAGATATACTGCTTTAAGTAAGTCTTTGAATAGTTATAAATTATTTATTATTAATTTCTTTCTTTTTGTTTTATATGATCTTACTTTTTTTAGTTTAACTACTACATTAAACAAATATAATCTAATAGCTCTATTCATAACTAGTATTACTACAGAATTATTACTTACTTACACATCAAGAAAATATGGATATGTACCATGTTTAACTTATTGTTTCTTTGTTAATTTATTACCTGAATTGATTTTTTATCCAGATATTGGTCTTTATTTAAAAGTTATTTTTTCTGTTATTTTAAATTCTTTATTATTTTTCTTAATTAGTAAGCCGTATCGTAAATCTGAAATGGAACGAGCTAATACCTATAAAAATAATGGTTGGATGTTTGCCGAGATTTTTTTAATGCTTTTTGTCTTTGTAACTATTATTTTAATTTCAGGTAAATTTAAATACACTTTATCATCTATTGCTTCCGATTCAATGTACCCAGAATTACAAAGAGGCGACGGCATAATTGTTAAAAAATTAACAGATGAAGAAAAGGATAATTTAAAAGTAGGAGACGTTATTGCTTTTAAAGATGGTGGCTTTATAATAACCCATCGTATTATTGAAATAACTGAAGAAGATGGAAAGAAAATATATCAAACAAAAGGTGATAATAATACATCAAAAGACGTTACAAAAAAAGGAAAAGATGATATAATAGGAATAGTAAAGATAAAAATACCATATATCGGATATCCATCAGTAGAAATTGCTGAAATCAAGAATAAATAAGGAGTATGCAAAATGAATAATAAAAAAGCTCTTGTCACAATAGTTATTGCGGCACTCGTAATTTTATCCATTGCGATTATTGTAACATTAATGACTGAACTAACTGGCTTTGCTATAACTTTAATTGCATTATTTATTGTTTTAGCAGGTTGTTTATCAATTTATATTAAAGAAGCTCCCGATGAGTATTCAATCTTTCTAAAAGAAAAAAAACGTATTTTAAAAACATATAATTCAGTAATTGTAGAAGTTGAAACCCTTCCTAATATTGCCGGTAAAAATATTATCAAAGTTAAAACTTTTGATGATTTAATTGATGCTCAATTAGAATTACGTGAACCTATCTACTATAAAAATGATAATGATTCATGCTTTTTCCTTCTTCTTCATTATAATGAAGCTTGTATTTATATCTTAAAATTAAACAATGATGTTATTTCTCCAACTGAATTATCAATAAGATACATGAAACCTGATGGTACAGACAATAAAACCGAATATGAAACTTTACTTGAAGCAATTGAAGATACTGTTGTCTTTAAATTAGATGAACTTCGTAGTTATAAAATATCTCCAGTTAGAAATGGTGAGGTTATCGAAGTAGTAGATGATACTGCTATAAAAAAATCTTTAGAAAATACTATTAGTTTAAAACAAGAAGAAGTTGCCGATGAACTTTCCAAAACTAAATATATTAAAGACCTAAAAGCTCGCTTAGAAGAATATGAAAATGATGGTCAAGAAAAAACTAAGAAGCAAGTGGTAGAGAAGACTTCGCTAGAAAGTTCAAAGAAAGTTGAACATTCAACAAAAAGTTCTGAATCTGAAGTAATTAACAAACCACTAAAAGAAATACCCAAAAAAGAGGAAATAGATAAAATTCTTGAAGGTATTCCTAAAAAAACTAAAATAGAAAAAGAAAAGGCTGAAGATGATAAAATAGCAAATGTTACGCAAGACACTGATTTTATTCAGACAAAAGTTCCTTCAACCGAATCAACCAATGATAAAGAAATTAAAAAGAAAAAAACTACTAAAAAAGTTTCTCATGCCTCACGTCGTACAGCCAAATATGTCAAAAATTTAAAAGATAAAGAAGAAAATTAAACTCTAAAATAACTTGATTTTAGAGCTTTTTTCTTAAAAAAGCTAATGATTGTTAAGAATCTTAAATTATTATATAATGATAATAGAGCAGGTGAAGTAAGGGCTTTAATAACTAAAGATCAAGAAAGATCAAGTAATATCAAAAATTATTGAAAATAAATTCCTAATTCAAATAAGTCAAGCTAAAAAATATAATAAAAGTGAGGTTAGATTATAATGAACGATATATTAAAATATGATCCTAATTTTTCAGTAGAAAAATTTATAACTTATGCCAATAATGTCTTTGTTCAAATACATGTTGCTATAATTACCAAAGAATTAGATAAAATAAAACATTTTGTTTCTTCTAACGTTTATGATGAATTATCTGTTAAAGTTAATCAATTAACACAAAGAGGTTTAACTCAAATGTATGATGAATTAAACGTTGCTCAAACTGATATTTTAAATTATCAAGCTACTGACGATTTAATGACTATCGAAATAAAAATCATTTCTCGTTATCTAGATTACTTGGTAGATCAAAATGGTAACTATGTTAGTGGCAATAATAGCTCTCGTACTCAAAAAGAAAACTATTTGACATTTACCAAAAAAACCAATTTTAAAAAGACTGGTCCAATCAGTAAATGCCCTGGATGTGGTGCAGCAATCAATGTCAATGCTAATGGCAAATGTGCTTATTGTGGTACTATTTATAATTTAGTAGATAAAGACTGGATTTTATCATCTCTAAAAACTAAATAAGTTTTAAAGAAAAAATATTTTTTTTAAAACTTTTTTATTTGTTAAACCTCCCTTTAACACATTGTTATTTATTAAAAATTATTATACAATAATATAAATAATAGGGTAAGCTATTTACTTATAGCTGTTTACTAACAACAAAGAGGTTTATATGAAAAAGGGTTTAAAGAAAATTATTATTAGCATTATTTTTTTATTAGCAATTTGTTTTCCGTTTATAACATCTTTAGCTGATTCGGGTTTTGATGGGAGTTATGATAGTGGATCAAGTTCTTCAAGCTGGAGCAGTTCATCTAGTAGTTCTAGTTCTTCAAGTAGTTCATCTTCTTATTATAGTAATACATCCAATAAAATGTCTAATACTATCAGTATAGTAATGTTTCTTGTTGTAATAGTTCTTGTTGATTGCTTAATTGCATCTCATCTTCTTAAAACAGATCCTATCCAAAGCAAAGATCTCGATAGTATGCTTGCTTATAAAAATCCTAATATGAAACCATATAATTTTGAAGAACTACAAAAATTATTATCTGACTTTGATGAAAACAACTTTAAAAATTATGTTTTTGAACTGTATAAAAAAATTCAAATTGCTTGGATGAACTTTGATAATGAAACCTTAAAGAAATGTACAACTGATGAATTATATAATACTTATAATGTCCAACTTCAAGGTTTAAAAGTAAAACAACAACAAAATATAATGGATGAATTTACGCTTGAATCAATTAATATTTCTGGTATGGAAATAGGCACCACTACTATTTCATTAGCAGTAAATATACGTTTGACATGTTTAGATTATATAATTGATGCGAACGGTAATCCTGTAAGAGGAAATAAAGATAAAAAAGTCACATATGAGTATCTTATGATCTTTACTAGAAGCTTATCTTCAAAACCAAATAAATGTCCGAATTGTGGAGCTGATTTAAATAATGTTAATTCTAGCACTTGTGAGTATTGCCGTGCTAATTTAATAAATGAAAATTATGATTGGGTATTAAGCAAAAAACAAATCTTATATCAAACTATTAACAGAAAACAGAATTAATCATAATTTCTAACTTAAATGTTCTTCTAAAAAGGAAATTGACTTATAAAGGAGTAAATATACATGAAACAAAATTTTAAGAAAATTATTATAATATGTAGTCTTATTATAATATGTCTTTTTCCTATAATTCCTTCATTTGCTGATTCAGGCTATGACGGCAGTTATGATAGTGGATCAAGCTCTTCTGATTGGGGTGATTCTCCAAGCTCCTCAAATAGGAATGATCATTCAAATTCGTCATCATCAAGAGGAAGCAGTTCTTCATCTAGTCATAATGATGACTCAATATTTTCTCTTTTCATTGATTTTATTATTATAATTTATATTGGTTATTTTATTCTTTTGCTCATTAATGTGATTATTGTAAAAATTTATTTGTTCTTTGAAAAAATTATTGATTTCTTAATTCATCCTGAAAAAAGGCATATGGTGAGTATTGCTGGTAATGAATTATCACGATATAAAAAAGATGAAGTACTTAAATTAATTCCAGACTTTGATGAAGAAAACTTTAAACAACAAGCATACGAATTATACAAAGCAATCCAAATAGCTTGGATGAATTTTGACGAAAATGCCATAAGAAAATATACAACAGATGCTTTATATAATACATATTCTTCTCAATTGGCGTTATTAAAAGTCAAACAAGAAAAAAACATTATGAAAGATTTTGAATTACAACAAGTTCAAATTGCAGGAATGGAAGTAAAAGAAAACTTCGTTTCTCTAGCAGTTAGTATGACTATAAGTTGTTATGATTTTATAGTTGACGCCAATGGTAAAGCGATAAGAGGCAATGAAAATAAAAAAGTAACATACAAGTATCTTATGATTTTTAATAAAGGTCTATCTCAGAAGCCTAATAAGTGTCCTAATTGTGGAGCGTCTTTAGAAGATGTAAACTCAAATACTTGTCCATACTGTAGAAGTAATCTAATTAACGAAAATTATGATTGGGTTCTAAGTAAAAAGCAAGTTCTATCGCAAACAAAAAATACGCATAAATAATAAATGAAATATAAGCAATTTTTAGTAAAAAATAGTTGGATTTCTAAAGGAGTAAATTTACATGAAACAAAATTTTAAGAAAATTATTATAATATGTAGTCTTATTATAATATGTCTTTTTCCTATAATTCCTTCATTTGCTGATTCAGGCTATGACGGCAGTTATGATAGTGGTTATAGTTCATCAAGCTGGGATAGCTCTTCAAGTTGGGATAGTTCATCAAGTTGGAGTAGCTCATCAAGCTCTTCATATGATTGGGAACCCCATGACTATGGATCATCCAGTTATTCTGGCTCCAGAGGAATTACAATATCTGCTCAATTTTCTCCAATCGTTTTTCAAATTCTCTTTATGATTGTTATTCTTATTTTTGTGGGAATGGGTATTGCAGCATTAGTTAAATTTATTAAAAGTCTTGAAAATCTTTTATTTCGTCCACGCACCATGTATACAATGAGCACTATGGGAAATGAATTATCACCATATAAAAAGAGTGAAGTACTTAAATTAATTCCAGACTTTGATGAAGAAGCCTTTAAACAACGTGCTTATGAATTGTACAAAGAAATACAGATTGCTTGGATGAATCTCGATAATGTCACTATCCGAAATTGTACAACTGATGAATTATACAATTCGTACTCCTCTCAATTAGCTTTATTAAAAGTAAACAAACAAAAAAATATTATGAAAGATTTTGAATTACTTAATGCACGAATTACTGGTATGGAAATAAAAGAAGAATTTCTTTCATTAGCAGTAAATATGACTGTAACTTGTTATGATTACGTTGTTAATGAAAATAACGTAACTATTAGAGGTAACGATGCAGTACCAGTTATTTACGAGTATTTAATGATTTTTAACAAAGGTTTTTCTTCTAAGCCTAATAAATGCCCAAACTGTGGGGCGCCTTTAGAAGATGTGAATTCAAATACTTGTTTATATTGCAGAAGTACTCTTATTAACACAAATTATGATTGGGTTTTAAGTAAAAAGCAAGTTTTATCTCAAACTGAAAATAAAAAAGTTGATTAGGAAAATTCTCTGCTTTTATATAAGTAGAGAATTTTATTTAGCTTAAAAAATTTCATAGATTGTTATTATTTTATTATAAAATAAAGTTAGAAAATAAAATACTACCATAACAAGTATTTGATTCTAGAAAGTTGGAATTATATGAAAAAAATTTTTCAAAAAATTATTATCTATTTTACCATTCTTCTTTTAGTTTGCTTTCCTATCATACCGGCCTTTGCCGATTCTGGTTTTGACGGTAGTTATGATAATGGAACAAGTTCTTCTGGTTGGAGTGGTTCTTCAAGCTCCACAAGTGGGAGTGATCGTTCAAGTTCTTCAGGAGGAGGAAGTAGTTCTTCACATGGAAATACAGGTTACCAACATGGAGGTATAGACAACTTTTTTACAATCTTAATAGGTTTAAGTGTTGTTTTTATTTTTATGACTACGTTTTTGATTATAATAAATTACTTCCTTTGTAAAGAAAGCCAAAAGAAAATAGCTAGCGATTCCGCATCTATCAAACCATATAACAAAAATAATATTTTACAAGTTTTACCTGATTTTGACGAAAGCATCTTCCTAAATTATGTCTATAATATATACAAAACAGTCCAAATAGCTTGGATGAATTTTGACTATGATACCTTGAAAAAATATACAACTGAAACTTTATACAATACTTATACTTCACAACTCGAAACTTTAAAAATAAAAAATGAACAAAATATCATGAAAGACTTTGAATTAATAAAAGTCAATATAGACGGAATGAATATTCAAAATAATGTTGTTTATATAAGAGTTCATATGCGACTTTCATGCTTTGATTATATAAGCAAACCTAGTGGTGAAATAATAAGAGGTAACGATAAACGAAAGGTAGTCTATGAATATTCTATGATTTTTACAAGAACGATCTGTGATGCACCAAATAAATGTCCAAATTGCGGAGCTCAATTAGATAATGCCAATTCTACTACATGTCCATATTGTCGCTCATATATTGTAAATAATAATTATGATTGGATTTTATATGGTAAAAAGGTCATCGCACAAACCGAAAATTTTAAAAATTAAAAAAATAAAATATTGACTATGTTACATGATTTTACGATAGAAACATATATTTTATTGGTGATAAAATGTTTCAAAAAATAAAACAAAAAAGAATAATAATAACTTTTTTAGTTGTTATATTCTTTGCTTTAGCAATTACTATTAGAATCTTATATGTTCAAATATTCAGTTATAATAATTTAAATAAACTTGCTAATAATTTATGGCAACGTAATTTGCCAATTACAGCAGATCGAGGACGTATTCTTGATCGAAATGGTAAAGTTTTAGCTACTAACGTAACAACTACCACTATATATGTTGTACCAAATCAAATAAAAAATAAAGAAGAAGTAGCTCAAAAACTAGCTGAAGTTCTAAATGCCAACTATGACGATATTCTAAAGCATTTAACTAAAAAAACATCCCTCGAAAAATTAAATCCAGAAGGTCGCCAATTAGATACAAAAACTGCCGATGTCGTAAGTGCTCTTAATTATGATGGTATTTATCTTATGAAAGAATCAAAAAGATATTATCCTTATCAAACAGTACTTTCTCATGTTCTAGGTTATGTTGGTATTGATAATCAAGGTTTATCTGGTCTAGAACTACAATATGATAGTTATCTTACTGGTAAAAACGGCTCGATTAAATATTTTTCTGATGGTAAAGGTAAAAAATTATCTAATAAGGAAGTTTATGAAAAACCTCAAAATGGTATAGATATAACCTTAACAATTGATATTGATATTCAGTTGGCTTTAGAAAAAGAATTAGCCAATGTTGCCACTAAATATAATCCTGAAGAATCACTTGCAATAGTAATGGATCCTAATACTGGTGAAATTCTTGCTATGGCTTCTAATCCCAACTTTGATTCTAATAATTATCAAAAATATGACTTAGAAACTATTAATCATAATTTACCAATTTGGAAAAATTATGAACCAGGATCAACTTTCAAAATAATAACTTTATCAGCTTCTCTAGAAGAAAAAACAATTAATTTATTTGATGATCATTTTCATGATTCGGGTTCAATTAATGTAGAAGGCGCCCGTATAAAATGTTGGAAACATGGTGGTCATGGCTCCGAAACGTTTTTAGAAGTAGTCGAGAACTCCTGTAACCTTCTAGTTAATACAGGCATACAAATCTTTAAAATTTGACTATTCATTTCATGAATGATATTATTCTAATATTACCAAAGGAGAAAATATTATGTTAAACAATCAAATAACGACAACTTATTTAACCATTAAATCAATTAATAACATTGATTGTTTTAGCATTGTTCAATAATAATTTATATAAAATTAAGTTCATTGATTCAAAGTTTATTACAATCACGTAATAGACTTTTTATATATAATAAA
>UWSL01000006.1 GCA_900552975.1 uncultured Mycoplasmatota bacterium
CACAAAAATGCGTCCCTCAAAAATTGATAAAGTAATAGTTAATTAGATAGTTTCAAGTAATGTATTGACAGAAGCCATATATTCAGCAATGTTATCTTCTGTGACAGTACCAGCTTCGATATCTGTAATAAATGTATTTGTGCAGCTCCAAACTGTTCCAGGTGTAGCACCTTGTGGGTGAGCATAAGCAGATTGAGCAGATAAAGCAGCAGCAACAGGTGAAGCAGCAACTTTATCAAGAGCTTTGACAGCTGTACTTGTAGGAACAATTGATAATGTATCATAACGGCTTTCTTGGACAGCATCGCTGGCTAAATATTTAGCAACCATGTGTGATAATTCAACATGAGCTTCATTGCCACGAAGTGGGTTAACACCATAGAGTTTATAGCCTAAGAAAGAACTTAATGTCTTTGTTTCGCCATCAATTGTAACTGTAGGCATCTTAGCACAGCCAAAGTTATCGCCTAAAGCAGCTTGATATGCACTAGCATTCCAACCACCATCAACACAAGCAACTAAGCCGTTTTCAGCTGTAGGAGCAGCTTGTGAATCTTGCCAGTTAGCATCTCTCATAATCTTTAAGATAGCTTTAGCAGCTTTGACACCTTTTTCAGAATCAAAGTCGCCATCAATCTTTGTTAAAGTACCTTCATCACTTAATGTAATTTGATAATCAGCACCCCATGTAAATAAACATCTAAAAAGAATTATTGTTATAATTTTTATCTTTTTAATTATTATTGGTTCCATAGCCTATTATTATTTTTTTGTACCTTACAAAGTTGATAAAGATTTTTCTAAACTTAATTTGTCTAAAATAAACAAAATTATGATTGTTGCTCACCCAGACGATGAATTACTATGGGGTGGGGGACATTTGATAGAAGATGGTTATTTAGTTGTCTGTATTACTTGTGGTCCAAATAAAACACGTGTTCATGAATTTGAAAATGTTATGAAAAAAACTCATGATGCTTACGTAATGTTAGGATATCCTGATAAAACAAATGGTGAACGTGATAATTGGAATAGTGTTAGAGATGACATAAACAAAGATTTGAAGGAACTCTTATCTCTTAAAAATTGGGATCTTATTGTAACTCATAACCCTGACGGCGAATATGGACATATTCATCATAAAATGACTAGTTCCTTTGTGACATCTTTAACAACCAATAAAAATAAACTTTATTATTTTGGTCATTATTATAGTAAAAAGAAAATATCAGAACACGAGAGTGAAATATCCTCAATCAGTGATAAAACATTAAAAATAAAAACAAAACTAATCGGTTTATATAAGAGTCAAAAATTTATCCAAACAGCTTTTGACCATATGTATGAGCATGAAGATTGGGAAACTTATGATGAATGGATGAGTGAATTAAATGAAAAAGCTGTTAAATAAAAAAGATCTTATATATATATGCTTAGTATCTTTAGCATTCCTACTAATTATTTTCATAAATACGGGATCTATGTATATATATGGCTCTAATCTTGATTGGAATAGTCAACATATAGCTATTCCAGAATACTTTAGAAGTTTATTTTACGAAACCAAAGACTTATTTCCTGATTTCGCTCTTAACTTAGGAAATGGTCAAAATATTTATAATTTTTCATATTATGGTTTATTAAGTCCTTTGTACTTACTTTCTTATTTTTTACCTAAAGTTTCAATGACTTCATACATTATTACTATTACTATTATTTCTATGATAGCTAGTATTTTTTTGATTTATTCTTTTCTAAAAAGTAAGAAATATAGTAGTGAAGTTTGTTTTACATCAGTATTCCTATTTGCCTTTTCTTCTTGTATAATGATGCATACTCATCGCCACTTAATGTTTATTAATTATTTTCCATTCTTAATAATGGGACTTTTTGGCGTCGATAAAAAACTCGACGATGGTAAAGGATGGCTACTATCATTAAGTGTTTTTCTAATTATTATGACAAGTTATTATTATAGTATTGGCAGTCTTATAGCATTGACTGTTTATGCAATCTATAAATATCTAAAGAGTACTAAGAAAGTTACTTTTCAAAGCTTTTTTAAAGCAGGAGTATCTTATTTATTACCTGTCATAATAGGCATTTTATCTTCGGCTATAATAATACTTCCAACCTTTCAAACCTTACTTAATAATCGTGCCTCAACTACCAAAAGCATTTCTTTTATAAAATTATTATTTCCTGATATGAACATTAAATCTATAATTTATTCTTCATACGGCATAGGACTTACTGGTCTTATAATACCAGCAATTATTAATTTTTATAAAAAGAAAAAAGAAAATTTATTTATGGCAATAATCTTAACTTTGCTAGCAATTTGTCCAATTTTTAGTTATTTTTTAAATGCTACAATGTATTCTGACTCTAAAGCATTAATTCCATTCTTACCATTATATATAATTATAATAGCTAATTTCCTTGATAGTACATTGTGTGATAAAATAGATTTAAGACAACTGATTATTTTTTCTATATTAGTTTTAATTGTTTTTGCTCTTGCCACTAATAAATTTAATAAAATGTCTATTTTATATTTAAGTATTGACTTAATAATAACTTATTTAGCTATATTTTTATATAATCATTATAAAAATGAATTTATCATTATTATACCAGTTATTTTAATTGCTTTTGTTTCGGGATTATCAGTTAGTAATGGTGATGAATATGTCTTAAAATATAAATATCGTAATGATTTTGCCAACACTAAAAAGCTTATTTCCCAAATAACTGATAATGACAATACCTTCTATCGAATAAGTAACAATGACAATCGCAGTGTTAATCCTAATCGTTTATATGAAAACAATCGTTACTATACATCAACTGTTTATTCTTCTATTTCAAATCAAAAATATAATCATTTTTATTATGATGCCTTAAACTCAAATATTGAATATCGCAATCGCACCTTAACAACTGCTACTAATAATATTATGTCTTTAATGCTTAATGGTAATAAATACATGATTAGTCGAAGTAATCCACTACAAGGTTATACTAAAATTATTGATGATTATGGTACTAAAGTATACCAAAATGATGATGTCCTTCCTTTAGGATATGCTTCATCAAATATTATGAGTAATGATGACTATGATAAATTAAAACCATTTGTTAAAGAAGAAGCTTTGTTAAAAAATATTGTAGCTGATACTAAGTCTTCTAATAACTTTGTGTCTTCCATTCAACAAATAGATTTGAATTTTAAAGAAATTTTCAAAGAAAATTACATTAAACAAAACAAAGATGGCTCATATACAATAGATATTAAAGAAAACAAAAAGATTGTTTATGATTTACCTAAAGAATATCAAAATAAAATCTTGTTTATTCGTTTAAAAATGAGCGATCCACAATCTTGTAGCATTGGTGATCAAGTCATCAAAATTAATAATTCTAAAAATAAACTTACATGTAAGGACTGGAAATATTATAACAACAATCGTATTTTTAATTTTACATTAGCTGAGCAGAACCTTAATAAATTAACTATTACTATAACTAAAGGTCATTATCAAATCAGTGATTTAGAAAGTTATATGTTAGATTATGCTAATATTGAAACAATTAATAAAGAAGTAGATCATTTTAATGTTAATATGGATAAAACAAAAGGTGATAAAATAATCGGTGACATTGATGTTACTAAAGAAGGCTATTTCATGTTAACTATTCCATATGATAAAGGTTTTAATATTAAAGTTGATCAAAAAGAAACCGCTTATGAATTAGTTGATGATGCATATATTGGTTTTAAAATAAAAAAAGGTCATCATGATATTGAAATAACATATGAAGCTCCATTAAAAAAATTTAGCTTATTTATATCAACTCTAGGAATTGTATGTTTTGTTATTGTTACTATTTTAGAAAATAAACGTCAATTTTAGAAAAGCCATTTACGTAAAGCCATTCAAATAATATGTACATTTATTTACACTAGTGCGATAATTAAAGTGTAAATAAGGTGATGATATGAAAAAATACAAAATTGTTTTTATCGATATTGATGATACTTTAAATCCTTCAAACGAACCGGTTTCTAAACACACCCAAGAAGTAATGCAAAAACTAAAAGATTCTGGCATAATAACTGTTATAAATAGTGGTCGTAGCACAGGATATGCAATTAAGAAGAGTTTAGAAGCTAATATGTCTCAGTATGTCATTGGCTCAAATGGAGCAGAAGTATACGATTATCATAAAAGAAAAATAATTTTTGAGCAATCTATTCCTAAAGAAACCATTAAGAAAGTTTATGAATACTGTGAAAGCATAGGTTTAACACTTATATTAAATTCTATAGAAAAACGTTTTATTAATATCAAAGACTATAAATACAACAATGAACAATCGATTTATTTTGATAACATCGATGATGTATTAAAAAATAATATAAATCAATTAGTTGTTTTAAGTAACAACTTTGATCGCATGCTAGTCATCCCCAATATGTTTAAAGAAAAATTTCCTAATTTAAAAGTCGTTCATTCTTCAATTGGCTTAATTGAAGGAAAACGTGAAAAAAACAAAGAATATTATCATGATTTAGTTTTAGAAAATACATCAAAAAGTACAGGCCTTGTAGAATTATTAGACTATCTAAATATTAGCGAAGAAGAAGCCATAGCTATTGGAAATGGCTACGATGATATCTGTATGTGTGACGTTGTCTCAACTTCAATAGCTGTTGCCGATGCAAATGAAAAACTAAAAGAAATAGCTACCTATATAACCAAATCTGCTAAAGAAGATGGCGTAGCTGAAATCCTTGAAAAACTATGTTTATCTGGAGGTAAAAATGAAATATAAACAAAAAGTTGAAACTTTAACATCCCTTGTTCTTATCTTAATAGGAACCCTTTTACTATTATGTCCACTTTATAAAATAACTGATATAAAGTGGATAAACTTAATTATTTTCCTTTCATATGCTACAATAAATCTTCTTAAATTTATTTTAACTTATAAAAGCAAAGATTACGAAGGCCTATTTACTTGTTTAGCATCAATTGTTGCAGCTATAACAAGCATAGTCTTAAAAAGTGAAAAAAGTGCAATAAATTTAAGTTTAACTTTAATGATTTGGATTATCCTAATGTCGTTAATAAAATTAAAAAAAGCTGATTATTATCATGATAGAAGAGATCGAATGTGGAAATTAAATATCTTAATGCTAGGAATATTTATTCTTTGTGGTTTACTTACAAGTATCAACCTTTATTATGAAGCAGATGTTCAAGTAATTGTTATAGGTTTCTTCTTTATGATAAATGGGATTCTAGAAATGTTTGATCCAATTGTTAAAACACTAATAACACATGCATAGAGGTGAATTATGAGTAATAACAAGCTTTCCAAAAGAGATGGAATTAAAACCCTTATTGAAAATAATAAAAGTCGTTTAGCTTTAACCAATGAAGAAGAATTATCTATTTGGGGAGACTCAGTAAAAAAATTAGTAGATCTAGGTGAATTTATCTTGAACCATCTTGCAGATATAACAGATGATGAAATAGAATCATACTGGAACTTATCTAAAATGGCTGAGTCAATTCACAATACATTAAGAGGAGATGAATTACGTAAAAAAGATGCAGCTATCTTTGCAGCAACCTTAGAACAAACAATAAATTATTATAAATTATTTTATAATCAAATAATAGATGCCCATCGCTTACCAGCTCGTGAATATGAAAAAGAAAGACTTTTAATTCAAGAGGAAATAAATAAATTAGCCATGGATTTAACAATATTACCAATAAGATATATATTTGCCAAAAAAGATTTAAAACAAAATCCCTACATTAGGGAATCAATTGGTCCAGTTAAATCAACGACTGGTCTAAAAAATTATGAATTTTATTATAGCCAAATAAAAGATTTATATCATGAAATTGAAGATGAAATAAGAACTTTTGCCACTTTAGTAGAAAAGCGTGTTAATAAAGATATTCCTAAAGAAGATTTAGACACTATAAAACAAGAAATCTTTTGTCATCGTTATCTAACTAACTTATTTCTTGAATGTTTAAAATCCAAAGACTTAAAAACATTACGAAAAGACAAACTAAAACTAGAATACTTTTTAAGAGAAAGACAATCTATGACAGAATCTCTTAAAGAAAAAGAATATTCTATTCTAAAATAATATTAAAACAGCTATTGCTTTTTCAATAGCTGTTTTATGGTAACAAAATTACATCCATGTTATAATAAAGACATTAGTTAGGGGAATATTATGAAATTAGTAAAAGACTTTTATGAATATCAAATCTTAGATATGGCTGATGGTATGAAATTAGAAAGTTGGAATGGTAAAGAATTATTAAGACCAGATCCTCAAATTATTTGGGATACCAAAGCTCAAGCCGAATATTGGAACAAGGTAGATGCCATATATACAAGAAGTAACAAAGGTGGTGGAAGCTGGGAAATAAAAAATAAACAATTACCTTCATCATGGCAGGTACATTATAAAGAATTAACTTTTAATATCAAACTAATGGGGTTTAAACATACTGGATTATTTCCAGAACAAGCGTATAACTGGAACCTAATTAGTGAAAAAATAAAAAAAGCTAATCGACCAGTAAAAGTATTAAATCTTTTTGCTTATACTGGTGCGGCTTCTATAGCAGCTTTAAGTGCCGGTGCTAGCGTTGTTCATGTCGATTCATCGCGTGGAATGGTTGATTGGGCTAAGGAAAATGTCAATGCCAGTAACTTACAAGATAAACCAATTCGCTTTATTGTTGATGATGTTGTCAAATTTGTGAAAAGAGAAATAAGAAGAGGCAACAAATATGAGATGATATTAATGGATCCACCATCATTTGGCCGTGGTTCGAATGGTGAAGTTTGGGATATTGAAAAAGATTTATTTAACCTAGTTAACTTATGTTTAGAACTACTAAGTGATGAACCTTTATTATTCTTAATAAATTCTTATACAACAGGATTATCACAAACAGTATTAACTAACGTCTTAAATTTAACAATTAATAAAAAATACCCAGGTCAAGTTAGTAGCGATGAATTAGGATTGCCTATGAAAAATAGTGATTTAATACTTCCGTGCGGTATTTATGCTAGATGGGAACCAAAAGATGAAAAATAAAAAACTCTATATCAATTTTTGATTAGAATCTATTTTGGAAATGAAAATATTTTTTTTAAAATCAAGGGTGAATGAAATTATTTCATTTAAATCCTTGATTTTTATTATATAATTATAGCATTAATTAAACTTCATTTATCACGTCTTTTGTATTAATTTTTATTCCTTTTTTGCAACGTCTTTGTTATAATAAAGTACGTATAGGAGGGTAAAAATGATATATACAAAAGAAGTAGAAAATATGTGTAAAGTTGCCAAAGGTGTTGATCACGGACCAGCACCAATTCCTGAAGAAGGAAAATGGATTAAAGCTAAAGAAATCAAAGATATTTCTGGCTTAACTCATGGTATTGGTTGGTGTGCTCCTCAACAAGGTGCTTGTAAATTAACACTAAACATTAAAGAAGGAATAATTGAAGAAGCTTTAGTTGAAACTGTTGGTTGTTCAGGAATGACACACAGTGCAGCAATGGCAGGGGAAATCTTAGTTGGAAAAACAATTCTAGAAGCTTTAAATACTGATTTAGTATGCGACGCTATCAATACAGCAATGAGAGAATTGTTTTTACAAATCGTTTATGGTCGTAGTCAATCTGCTTTCAGTGAAGGTGGTTTAGCTATCGGAGCTGGCCTTGAAGACTTAGGAAAAGGAACTCGTAGTCAAGTTGGAACAATTTATAGTACAAGAGTTAAAGGACCTAGATATTTAGAATTAGCTGAAGGTTATATTGTCGAGGTTGGTTTAGATAAAGATGATACAATAATTGGCTATAAATATGTAAATTTAGGTAAAATGATGGAAAACATCAAAGCTGGTATTGAACCAATGGAAGCTATCGAAAAGGCTAGTGGAACTTATGGACGCTTTGACGAAGCTGTAAAGAAAATTGATCCACGTGCAGAATAATTATTGGAAGGAGAATGAAAATGGCTTTATTTGAAAGTTATGAAAGAAGAATAGATCAAATTAAACCAGTAATGGAAAAATATGGTATAAAAGATTTTGAAGACGCAAGAAATATTTGTAAAGAAAAAGGATTTGATCCTTATGAAATAGTTAAAGGAGTTCAACCAATTTGCTTTGAAAATGCTTGTTGGGCTTATACATTAGGAGCAGCAATTGCTATCAAATCTAATCGTACAAAAGCTTATGAAGCTGCAGAAGCAATAGGTGAAGGTCTACAAGCTTTTTGTATTCCAGGTTCTGTTGCTGATGATCGTAAAGTTGGATTAGGACATGGAAATTTAGCATCTATGCTTTTAAAAGAAGAAACAAAATGCTTTGCTTTTTTAGCAGGACACGAATCATTTGCTGCTGCTGAAGGTGCTATTGGTATTGCTAAAAATGCTAATAAAGTAAGAAAAGAACCACTAAAAGTAATTTTAAATGGTTTAGGAAAAGATGCTGCACAAATTATTTCTCGTATCAATGGATTTACTTATGTAAAAACTGATTTCGATTTTTTTACTGGTAAAGTAAATGTTATTGAAGAAATAAAATACTCTGATGGAGAAAGAAGTAAAGTAAGATGCTATGGAGCAAACGACGTTCGCGAAGGTGTAGCTATCATGCATTTGGAAGGCGTTGATGTTTCAATTACTGGAAATTCAACAAATCCAACTCGTTTCCAACATCCAGTTGCTGGTACATATAAAAAAGAATGTATTGAAATGGGAAAGAAATATTTCTCAGTAGCTTCTGGTGGCGGAACAGGCCGTACTTTACATCCAGATAATATGGCAGCTGGTCCAGCATCTTATGGTATGACTGATACTATGGGTAGAATGCATAGCGATGCTCAATTTGCAGGTTCATCTTCAGTACCTGCTCACGTAGAAATGATGGGCTTAATCGGTATGGGTAATAACCCAATGGTAGGTGCTACTGTTTCAATCGCTGTTGCGGTAGAGGAAGCTTGTAAATAAGAGATGATATAAATCATCTTTTTTAATTTTAAAGATAAATAGTTCTAGTCTTTTCTTCGTTTCATATATTTTATTATGAAAGCGAGGAAATAATAATTATGGAAATACTTAAGGTATCTAGTAAATCAAATTCAAGTAAAGTTGCTGGAGCTATAGCTAATATATTTAGAGAAAAGGGTAGTGTCGAAATTCAAACTATTGGTGCTGGGTCTCTAAATCAAGCTATAAAAGCAATTTGTATTGCCCGTGGCTTTGTAGCTCCTAGTGGTGTCAACTTAGTCTGTATCCCAGCTTTTACTGACATTGAAATAGATGGATTAGAAAAAACAGCAATAAAACTTATTGTAGAGGCCAAATAACTAAAAAACGATATTGAATTTTCAAATATCGTTTTTTTATTTACAAGAATAATTGCTATTTTCTAAAGCTTTTTGTGTCTCTTTATAATTTCCGTATTCATTATCAAATCCTAAAATTTTCATTTCTTCCTTAGAGAGATTACTTATTTTAGCGTTAATATTAACATTAATATTAGTCTTATCTTCTATAATCTTAAACTCAATTCCTTCTTTATTACTATATTCTTTAAAATCTTTTTTTAGTTCCGCAACTAATAAATTTCTATAAGTAATATTATTATTAGCAATTTCAAATACTAAAGAATTATTATAAGTTTCAACTTTGTTCTTATTAAACGTTACCTCAACTTTTTGAATTGTCTTAACTTTTTCATTTTCATCAGTTTTTATACATTCTAATTTTTTTTTATTACAACCTACACATAATAATAGAACTTCAAATAATATAAAATATTTAGTAATTCTTTTCATAAAATTCAACCTCTTATGTCATT
Organism: uncultured Mycoplasmatota bacterium; assembly: GCA_900552975.1. Classification (GTDB taxonomy): domain Bacteria; phylum Bacillota_I; class Bacilli_A; order RF39; family UBA660; genus Coprovivens. The sequence goes on from UWSL01000006.1 coordinate 9,927, forward strand.
CATTTTAACATTCTCATTATTTAAAAGCAAACAAATAAGAATATGGTATAATATAAAAAAATAGAGTGGTGATAATATGACTAAAGTAGAAAATAGTTTTATAGGTTTTATAATAGGAGATGCCTTAGGCGTTCCTTTAGAATTTGAACCACGTGAAAATTTAATTAAAAATCCTGTTCTTGACATGATGAGTTATGGTCGCCATAACGTAAAAGGTGGAACTTGGTCTGCTAATACCTCTTTAATGCTTGCTACTATGGAATCAGTAATAAATAAAAAAGCACTTGATTACTCAAATATGATGAAAAACTATGTCAGCTTTTTTAAAAGTCGCAAATATCTTGCTTGTGAAAGACCATTTGGCCTTAATCAAAATGTCAAAAAAATCTTACGAGAATATCAAAAAAATAAAAAAATTAATGACATCAATAAACAAAGTACCGAAAATAGTTCATTAAAAAGATGTCTACCTATAGCATTTTACGTTTATTATCATCATTATAGTGATAATGACATATATTCATGCATTAAAGAATTTTCTTCTTTAACTAATACTAACGAAATTGTTATTTTAGGTTGTTATCTTTACGTTCAATATTTAAACTTTCTTTTTCAAGGTAAAAATAAATTAGAAGCTTATCAATCTCTACAAGAAATCAATTTATCTTATTTTAAGGAAGAGACTTCAATGTATTATGAAAGAATATTAAAAGATAATATTGCTAATCTTGCTTTAAAAGAAATTAGTACATCTGATTATATAGTAGATACTTTAGAATCATCACTATGGATAATTTTAAATACCGATAGCTTTTCTGAGGCATTAGTTGGCGCTATAAACTTAGGGGGAGATACAGCATCTATTGGTTCTATTACCGGCTCAATAGCTGGCTATATATATGCTTCAGATGAAGTCCCTGAAAGATGGTTAGATAAAATAAAACATTTTAATTATTTAGAACAAATAATTGAAGAGTATGAAAAAATATTAAAGACACAATAATGTCAATTTTATTATTTTTTCTTTGCTGATTAAAATTATAATAGTATAATCAATATGAAAGAAGGTTATTTATGAAATTCATAGAACAAATTATTAGTCGTGCTAAAAAAGACATGAAAACAATCGTTTTGCCAGAAACGATGGATCGTCGAACTCTAGAAGCTACTGAAACAATTCTAAAAGAAAAAATTGCCAATATAATTTTAATTGGAGATGAAGAAGAGATAGCTAAAAAAGGCGAAGGATTAAATTTAGATGGAGCAACCATAATTAATCCAGCTACTTCTGAATTAACAGAAGATTTAGCTAATAAATTATACGAACTAAGAAAAGAAAAAGGATTAACTAAAGAAGAAGCTCGTAATCTTTTATTAAATGATTATATGTATTATGCTTGTATGCTGGTCAATGATAATAAAGCTGATGGCGCTGTATCAGGCGCTTGCCATTCTACAGCTAATACTTTACGTCCTGCTCTTCAAATTATTAAAACTGCACCTGGAACAAAACTTGTTTCAGCATTCTTCTTAATGGTTGTTCCTGATTGTGAATACGGGTACAATGGCACCTTTATTTTTGGTGACTCAGGTCTTGAACAAAATCCAGATCCTGAAAAATTGGCTGCTATTGCCGCTTCATCGTCAGAATCATTTAAACTATTAACTCAAGCTGAACCAATTACAGCTTTATTATCTCATTCTACTAAAGGTAGTGCTAAACATGCTGATGTTGATAAGGTAGTAGAAGCAGTTAAAATCGCCAAAGAAAAATATCCTGAATATAACATCGATGGTGAACTACAATTGGATGCTGCTATTGTTCCAAGTGTTGCTGCTTCAAAAGCCCCAGATTCAAAAGTGGCTGGTCATGCCAATGTTTTGATATTCCCAGATTTAGACGCCGGAAACATCGGTTATAAATTAGTTCAACGTCTTGCCAAAGCTGAAGCTTATGGTCCAATAACTCAAGGCATAAGAAAACCAATAAATGATTTATCTAGAGGCTGTAGTGCTGAAGACATCGTAGGTGTTGTAGCTATTACTGCTGTTCAAGCTACAAAGTAATAAAAAAAACAATTTTAGAATTTTATTTCTAAAATTGTTTTTTTATTTAACAAGTAAATAACAAACTACAGCTAAAGATAATAAAGCAGCAGTTACTAACATAACAATAATTAATATCTTCGTTTTAATATAACCACTATTAATATTTGGTTTTTGCAAAATTAATTTGTTAACATTGGAATTTACTTCTTGCAACTGATTATTATCCTTCTTTATTTTTTCATTCTTCTCTTGCATTTCATAAAATTTATTTAATTCTTTATTTTGATTTCTATTTAATGTTCCGTCTTCAGCTACTTCGAAAACCTCTATCATATGTTTAAACATATTTAATATTCTTTGTAAATCAGGTAATAAATAGTCTTCATATAGCATTAATTTTTCAAGATATCCATTAAACAAACCAATTTCGTATTCTTCCTTTTGCGTATATTCATCTTCGCTATTTATTAAATTACTAAATTCTTCAAAAGATATAAGATTAATAATTTTGAATTCGTCAACTTCATTATTAACAAAAGAATCTCTATCATTATTTGAACTTTGTTGATTTTGTATTTCTTCGCGTTTCTCCGTTTCCTCATGGTTATGAGTAGGAACAGAGTCTGTCATTGTTCTTTTTATTTCTGCATTTGCAAAATTTTCTTGAATCAAATTACCTTCACGATCTCTTTTATATGAAGAAATTGTATGATCATTACTTATAAGAATGTCTTCTTCTACATTTCCTACTGCAAAATTTCTATCATTACGATGTTGCTCATCAAAATTTCTAATTTTATTATTAAAGTCTTCGTTTGTTTTAGAATCCCTTGCTAAATCATAAGTATCAGTCAAATGAATTTTTTTGAATTTTCTTTCTAAAAAATTACACAATTCCTCAGGACTAAGAGTAGAAGTATTACAAACATTATTTATAAATTCATCCATATCATCGAAAGATTCATGACGTTCATTAACATAAACGTTATCTTTGCCAAAACTATCTACCACATGAATATATTGCTTTTCTCTTCCAAGCTGATCAAATTTTTTAAAAGTCTGAGCAAATAACTGATTACTTTTATTACTTTGAAAAGTTGCTTGTTGTTTTTTACTATCATTCATCATCTTTATTTTAGAGTTAATTAACAAAGCATGAAGTTCTATTATAGTGAATACATCTTCACTATTTAAACTATTGATATTATTAATTAAAGGCAACTCATCAGTCATTAATTCACCTATGGAAAAGTTAGAAATATCAATTGTTTTTCCTTCATAAAATAATAAATTGCCTTTATTTGAAATATCCATTAAATTTGGATTCTTTTCTTGCAATTTTTTTAATGCATATTCATTTAATTTCATAAAATCTCTTTTTTCCATTTTATTATCACCATACAATACAAATATAGCAAAAAAAATAAATATTTTCAAATTATTATAATTATTGTATAATATATACCGTGATTATTATGAAAAAAGAACTAAATGAACAATTTGTTATTGATTTATCAAAAAAAAAAGGTGAACCAGAATGGATGCTCGAATTTCGTTTAAAAGCATTTGCTAAATTTCAAGAATTAGAAAACCCTAATTTTGGTCCTGAAATTGATATTGATTTTTCTAAAATTAATTATTATAAAGACAATAAAAGTAAATTAACTAATGATTGGGATCGTGTAAATTGTAGTATTCGAAATACCTTTGATGATTTAGGAGTAATTGATGCTGAAAATAAGTATTTAGGTGGAGTAACTAATCAATTTGAAAGTGAAGTAGTTTATCACAATCAGACTGTTGGCAACGATATTATCTTTACTTCAACTGACGATGCCTTACAAAAATATCCTGAGTTATTTAAAAAATATTTTAATAGCTTAGTAAACTATGCTGAAAATAAATATACTGCTTTAAATGGTGCTGTTTGGAGTGGAGGATCGTTTATTTATATTCCCAAAAAGGTTAAACTTGATCGTCCTTTGCAAAGCTATTTTCGAATTCAATCAGAAAGCTTAGGTCAATTTGAACGTACTATTATAATTGTTGATGATGGGGCTGATCTAAGTTATATTGAAGGATGTACTGCTCCAACGTACAGTCAAACGTCACTTCATGCTGGAGTTGTTGAAATTTTTGTTGGTAAAAATGCTCATTGTCGTTATTCAACGATTCAAAATTGGTCAACTGATGTATATAATTTAGTAACAAAACGTGCCATTGTTGATGCACATGGCCAAATGGAGTGGGTTGATGGTAATATTGGTAGTAAAGTAACTATGAAATATCCATCATGTATTTTAAATGGTGAAGGCGCAGTAGGAAATTCTATAAGTATTGCATATGCCAAAGAAGGTCAACAACTTGATGCTGGTGCTAAAATGATTCATTTAGCTCCAAACACCAAAAGCAATATCATTAGTAAATCAATTGCTAGCAAAGGTGGTGTTAGTAACTATCGAGGCACGACACGTATTGCTAAAAATGCTACAAATAGCGAAGCTAAAATCAAATGTGATACTATCATATTAGATGATCTTTCTAAAAGCGATACATTTCCTAAAAATATTGTTGCTAACCAAAGCTCTAGCTTAGAGCACGAAGCTACTATATCTAAAGTTAGCGAAGAAAAGCTTTTCTATTTAACTAGTAAAGGTTTAAGTGAAGATAGTGCTAAAGAGCTATTAATAATGGGATTTGTTTCTGATTTTAAAAAAGAATTGCCAATGGAGTATGCTGTCGAGTTAAATCGTTTATTAAAAGAATAAAAAATACTAAAAAAATTTAAAACACTTCTAAAAGGAAAGAATAGAAGTGTTTTTTTACTCAAAAAAATAAAATTATCTGGGTAAATTTAAAAAATAATATCATAAAAAAAATGAAAATACTTTTTTCCTCATTTGCTTAAAAATTAGTTCCTTGTTATCATTGCAAACGAAAGGAGGAAAAAATGTTAAATCAAGTTGTTCTAGTCGGTAGACTTACTGACGATCCCCAAGTCATAACTACTGAGAATGGCAAAAAAGTTTCAACCATTGTCCTTGCTGTTCAAAGAACTTTTAAAAACCAAGATGGTTTATATGAAACAGACTTCATACGATGTATTCTTTGGAATGCTATAGCATCAAGTACCTGTGAATATTGTCATAAAGGTGACATAGTCGGCTTAAAAGGTCGTTTGCAAACCAGTAATTATCAAACTGAGGATGGTACCAAAAAATATGTTACAGAAGTAATCGCTGAAAAAGTGACTTTCCTAAGTGGAAATAAAAATCAAGAAGAAAAAGAATAAAAAAAGGTAGAAAACTACCTAAAATTGCCAAAATAATAAAAGAAAAAATATTATTAAATCACCCTAAAAAGTTAGTTCATCATAATTATAAGATGGATTAACTTTTTTTACCAATTGAATAGCTCCAGATTCATAAGAGGCACAACGATTTTTCTTCCTTTTTTCATAATCATATCTTAAATCAATAAATCTTGCCATAAATTCTTTTCTTATTTGTTCACTAGGTACCCTTATTATTCCTGAATAAACAGCTAAAATAACTGTTACCATCATAAATCTATCATCATAATCAAGTTCATCAATATTATGACGATTACAAGCATCCTCAAAAACATCAGAATACATAATATTTAAAATTTCTTGCTTTATATAACCTGGATTCCTTTCGTCACCATATTTTTCAATTATACCTGTTGGATCAAAATTATGTGTAAAAAATTGCCATGCATATTCCAAAGCATCATGATATTTTATTCCAGTTTGAACCATTTTATCAACCATATTACAAATGCTATCGCGTAATTCTTCATTTAAATTAGCTTCAATCTCATCATTCTCATTGTATAACCATTTATTAATTAAATATGAATCATTATTAGCTAAAGAAAGAGCAATATTATGATTGATTTTGACTTTATTTAAAAAACTCTTAAAAGCCTTATCAATAATTTCTATAGCGAAGTCATAGTCTTCTTTAAATCTTTCTAAAACTTCTTCTAAAGAGGAATTATTTAAATAATTTAATTCTTGAGTCTTATCATCATAACAAAACATAGTATATCTACTAGCCAAAAAGGCTACAATTCGTTCTAAAGGAAAAGCAAGCTCGTTTTCTAAAGATATTAAATTATCATAAAAAGCATCTAATACTTGTTCATTACAAATGATATCAGCGTTTAAAGAAAAAACTAACTTATTATTAAAAGCATTTTCATCACTAGATAAATTATTTCGGTTATTATTCCACTCATAATCTTGAGAATAAGTTAAGTATAATTCATAAGAATCCATTAGTAAATCTAATAGGTAGTCAAAAATATTATCCATAAATCCTCCACAAATAATAAAATATTATATCACTAAAATTTAATAAATAAACATATATTTTAATAGGTGAATAAAATGAAATTAAAATATGTTTTCTTTTTTGTGATTTGTTGCTTTTCTTTTATGTTAACAGAAAATTTAGCAATTCATATGAAAAATCAAAATCCTATTATGCAAAATATTAATAAAGTTTCTGATGAGTTAACTGTAGCTAGTATTGATTCAAAGTTAATAGATGACCTATATATAATACCTGGATTAAATGGGAAAAAAATAAATAAAAATAAATCATTTATCAATATGAAAGAATTAAATGAGTTTTCTTTTTCTCATCTTGTCTATAATCAAGTAAAACCAGTTATTTCTTTAGAAGATAATAAAAATCGTATTATAATTCGTGGTAATTCAAAGAAAAATAATGTTGCTTTGCTTTTTGAAAGTAACAATTCTTTAGCTCAATATTTACAAAGTCAAAATTATAAGATTAATATTTTAATTGATAGGGAAGAATATGATGAAAATTTTGAAATGATTAATAATGCTTCTGATGATTCTATCTATAAAACTATTGATAATTATTTAAAAAGAAAAAAAATAAATAAAAATTTATGCTATGTTAAAGACACAATACCTCAAAAATGTAAAAATAAATATTTATTTAAACCATCGTTAATTATTGGAATAGATAATTTTACAAATTCCAAAAATACGATAAAGAGTGGGGAAATAATTTTAATAAAATCATCTTTACCCTTAGAACAATTGATAGTTTTGCTAAAGCAAATTCAATATCAAGATTTAGATATTGTTTATCTTAGTGAACTTATTTCCGAAATAAACTAATTGTATTTTTAGCATATCTTTGCTATAATTACCTAGACGCAAACCTTTATGAATTTAATTTAATTATAGAAAAGAGATGCATATATATGTGTGATATAAAAATATTTAGTCTAGGTGGACTAGATGAAATGGGCAAAAATTGCTATGTTATCGAAATTGATAACGACATTTTTGTTTTTGATTGTGGGTTAAAATATGCCAATGAAAATCTTTATGGTATAGACTACATAATTCCCGATTTTGATTATTTACAAAAAAATAAAAATAGAGTAAAAGGTGTTTTTTTGACTCATGGTCATTATGAAAATATGGGTGCTGTCAAAGATTTATTAACTGAAATTCCTCAAATAAAAGTTTTTGCTACTAAATTTACTAAATTTATTCTTACTAATGATGGAATAGATGAAAAGAAGATAATTGAGATAAAACCACATCGTAAGATTAATTTTGGTGCAGTTAGTATTTTCCCAATAAATGTTAGTCACTCAACTCCTGATTCAGTCATGTATGTAATTAACACTAAAGATGGAGCTATTGTTTATACTGGAGATTTTATAATTGATCCAAAAATGATGGATAAATATTCTATGGATTTAGGTAAGATTGCTTATGTTGGAAAACAAGGCGTTTTAGCTTTGCTTTGTGAATCAGTATTTTCTGAACATGTTGGTCATACATCGCCATCACATCGTTTAAAATCATTCTTCAAAGATACAATTAAACATCATGAGTATCGTATGATTTTCTCTTGCTTACCAACTCATCTTTATACCATTCAAGAAATATTTGAAGCAGCAGCTAACACTCATCGCAAGATTGTCATAATGGGCAAAAATCTTCAAAATATTATTTCATTTGCTAAAAAAGAAGGATATCTTGAATTCAACGAAAATATTTTAGGTGATTTATCAAATGTTGATGACAAAGATTCAATTTTATTAGTTCAGGATAATAAAGATAATCCTTATGCGTCAATTAGTAAAATTGTGAGTGGTTATGATAAATTTATAAAACTAAAGAAAACAGATACTGTTGTTTTTGCTGAACCTAAATATGATAGTAGTGAAAAAACTCTTGTCAAAGTTGAAAATGAACTTGCTATGAATGGTTGCGATATCGTAAGTATTCCTAAAGATAAAACTATTCTACATCATGCGTCTTCAGAAGATTTAATGATAATGATAGATTTAGTAAAACCAAAATACTTTATTCCTGTTAAAGGAGAGTATCGTTACATGGTAAATAATGCTAATTTAGCATCAGAACTTAAAATACCTGCAGACAACATTATTTTAAAACAAAATGGTGATGTTATTGAAATTCAAAATGGTATTTACAACAAAGATAAATTTGAACACATCAAGGTAAATGATATTTTAATAGATGGAAATAGTACTGAAGATGTCGGTGAACTAGTTATAAAAGATCGTGAAATGTTAAGTGAAAATGGTATTGTTTTAATAAGTGCAACAATTGCCAAAAAAGACAAAGTTGTCTTAGTTGGTCCAGAAGTAACAACTCGAGGTTTTATTTATGTTAAAGATTCAAGTGAAATGATTGAAGAAATAAAGCGTATATCACTTAATATCATTGAAAGAAATATTACTGAAAATTATGTTGAATATAACAAAATAAAAAACGAAATAAGAGAAGAACTTGGTAAATACTTGTATCATGAAACTGAATGCAAACCAATGATTATTGCTGTTGTTCAAGAAGTTTAAAGCTTTTAAAAAAAGCTTTTTTATTTTGCTGAATATTTTAAAAGCATATCTTTAAAAGCTCTAACTTTTATGATAATATATATAATAGACAGGATGTGACTAAAATGTTTGGGAAAGTCTTTGAAGTAAATGAAAATAAAATAAAAATGGTTAATAATACTGGTTCTACTGAAACAAGTATTTTAAACTATCACGTTGTATTTGAAGAGGGACCGCGTAAAGTTGTGGCTGAAATAATAGGAGTAACTGAAAAAGAAATTGAAGCCATGTTAATTGGTGAAATTGTTAATGGCGAATTTATTACCGGTGTTATAAAAAAACCATCATTTAAAAATCCATGCCGTATAATAGTAAAACCAGAATTAGAAACTTTAATTGGCAAACAAGATTTTTCAGGTACAGATACCGTTTTACTTGGTAAATCAAGTACATACAATGATTTCAATGTTACTGCTAATATCAATGATTTATTTTCGACTCACTTTGCAATTTTAGGAAATACTGGAGCTGGTAAATCATGTACCGTAACGCGCCTTTTTCAAAATATCTTTTATCGTAATGAAAATTCTATGCCTTATAATGCCCATTTAGTAATATTTGATGCTTTTGGTGAATACAATACTGCATTTGAAAACTTAAATCAAATACCTAATTTAGCTTTTAAATACTATACGACAGATGTTAAAAAAGCTACTAACAATCTTGTAAAAATTCCAACTTATTTTTTAGAGGTTGATGACTTAGCTTTACTTTTAAATGCTACTGATTCTCAGCAATTACCAATAATTGAAAAAACCTTACAGTTAGTTTATATTTTTAAAAGTCAAGATGCTCAAGCCCAACAATATAAAAGTGATATAATTGCTAAAAGTTTATTAGATATTCTTTCAAGTGGTAAACAACCAACTCAAGTTCGCGACCAAATTATCGCTGTTTTAACATCTTATAACACACCAGACATTAATCTAGATACAATTATTGCTCAACCTGGTTACAACCGTACTTTAAGACAATGCTTGAATATTGATAATCAAGGTAAAATGAGTGCTGTATCATTAGTTGTTGATATGCTTTCAAACTTTGCTAAAACAGATTTGGATAAGATAGAAGTAAAACATGACTTTGCTTATGGCTTAGAAGATTTATACCAAGCTCTAGAATTCGCCTTACTAGGTGAGGGTGTTTTATCAAGTGAAAAAGCTTTTGATATAGCTAATACCTTAAAAGTAAGACTTCATTCAATAATAAATGGCGAACATGGGCGTTACTTTGAAGGAGAAAGATTTATTACTAAAGAACAATTTATGGTAGAATTCTTTACATTACCAGAAAATCCTCAACAAACTTGTCAAATAATAAATATGAATTTTGCCTATGTTGATGATCGTTTTGCTAAAGTTTTAACTAAAATATATTCTAAAATATTCTTTAATTTTGCTACCAACTTAAAAGTTCGTGCTTCTTTCCCAATTCATATTATTCTAGAAGAAGCTCACCGTTATGTTCAAAATGATAGTGACTTAGATATTATTGGCTATAATATTTTTGATCGTATTACTAAAGAGGGGCGTAAATATGGTGTAATTTTAGGATTTATAACACAAAAGCCAAGTGAATTATCTAAAACAGCTTTAAGTCAATGTTCCAACTTTATTGTTTTAAGAATGTATTTTCCAGATGATTTAAATATTATTAAGTCTATCTCATCAAATGTAACTAATGAAACTCTCGAACGTATCAAAACACTTCGACCAGGTATGGCAATGGTTTTCGGTTCAGCTTTTAAGATCCCTTTAATATGTAAATTTGATTTGCCTAATCCAATGCCACAAAGTACCAGCGTTAACATCGAAGATAAATGGTTCCTAAAAAACAATTAAAAAAAAGATTTATATAAATTATAAACTTTATATAAATCTTTTTATTTTGTTAAAATATCATATACAGTATCAAGATCTTTTTCTTTTTTTAAAGTTTCAAAATCTGGTAACAAATGTATATGAAAATGATCAACTAAATTATATCCATAATTAATTTGGAAAGTAACTCCTATAGAATTTAATTTTTTTGTTATATCTTTCGCAATCTTTTTGGCTCTCTCAAAAACTTCTTCAAGTTCTTCATTATCAATTTCATAAATGTTTTTAAAATGCTTTTTAGGTATTACTAAGACATGTCCATCTACTAATGGATTTATATCTAAAATAGCAATAACTTTATTATCCTCATAAATCTTTTTTGCAGGAATTTCTCCCTTTATAATTTTACAAAAAACACAATCCATAATATCACCAATAAAAGAATATCAAAAAAATTATTAAAGGTAAATACTCATCAATTGAATAATATCATTTTATATATTATAATTATCATAATAAGGAGAAATGTCATATGAAAAGGGTTAAAAATATTTTTTTAATACTATTTTTAGTACTAGTTCCTGTTAAAATAAAAGCTGCTACCTACCTTAATGCCAGTACTCAAAATCCGGTTGTTGGCACTAATTTTGATGTGACTTTATATGTTGATTATGGTGCTGATGCCAAAATTGGATCTGCTCATTACTTAATAGGATACGATACAAACTGCTTTAGTGTTCAAAATATTATATGGTCTCAAGCCAAAGGAACTTATAAAAATGAAACTGGTAAACTTTATATTGATAAAACCTCATCTACTAAAGCTTGGGAAAGAGGAATACCAGTAACTATAACTTTTCACACTGATCAAATTTGTCATAGTGAAATTTCTTTAGCCGAAAATGGAGCTGCAACATATCAAAATGGTTCTAAAATTGTTCAAACAACCAGTGGAGTTACTATTCAATCTATAAAAGGGGATACAGATACCCAACTTGGATCAATTACTATAGATGGATATGATCTATATCCAACTTTTCAAAAATCAATAACAAGTTATACTTTAACTGTTCCTGCATCAACCGAACAATTAGATATTAAAACAACTAAAGGTAACCCTAATCAAACAATTAGTGGCGATGGCGTAAAAAAACTTAATTATGGTCAGAATAGAATTCGTATTAATGTTACTTCACAAAGTGGTGCTACAAATACTTATGAAATAATGGTTACTCGTTTAGATGATCGAACTGGTCAAACAGAATTAAAAGCTTTAAGTGTTTCTAATACTAATATTGTTTATTCTAAAAATAAATATATTTACGAAGCAACTGTTAGTCGTAGTATATCAAGTGTTTTCATAACTGCTCGAGCTAGTTCTAATAATGCCACTCTTACTGGAACTGGAAACAAAGAACTAGAAATCGGTTTAAATACCTTTATATTAAAAGTTAAATCTGATACAGGAAGTGAACAAGAATATACAATTAACATCACTCGTAGTACAGAAGAGCTACAAGCTGAAATAGAAAGTACAAAACTTCTAAGTTTAACTCTTAATAATAAAAATATTTCTTTAGGTAAAAAAAATGTTTATCTTTTTGGTGTTGATAAAAATACCAATGATGTCTTAGTTGATTGTGTTACTGAAAGTAAAACAGCTTCGACTAAAGTTGAAGGAAATACTAATTTAAAAGTTGGTTTTAATATTCTAACTATCACTGTAACAGAGAAAAATAATGAAACAAGAGAATATAAAGTTATTGTTTATAAAGAACCTGTAAAAGCTAATCGCATTACTGAAATTAGTACTTCAACGCTAACCGAGATGCCTTTCATTTACAAAACAAGTGAAGATGACTTAAAGATTAGTAAAGAGGAAATAAATACTTTAATTCAATCTAAAAAAACACTTTATTATAATGTTACAAATACGGAGGGTGGCTTATTATATCAATTACGTCTTACTCCTAATCTAAAAGCCAATGATTTATCTTTACAAATTAAAGAAATTAACTCATCACCATTAACTTATGAAACAAACTTACCATCAGGAATAGAAGTCTTATTATATTTAGATACTGATATGTATAAAGATGGAACAAGTGTCCATATCTATACTTATAATAATGATGGACAATATACAATTTTAACTGAAGGAACCATTATTAATGATGGATATATTTCGTTTATTACTAATGGTGAAAAAAATTATATTATTACAACCCAAAGCTTAATTAAAGAAGAATCATTTTTTAATAAATTAATGAATAAAATAAAAATGATTTTAATAATTGGTACTATCTTAGCAATCATTTTAGTTATAGCTGTAAAAATAATTAATAAACAAATTAGTAAAAAACATCAAAATGAACCATTATATTAATGGTTTTTTCTTTTTTATTGTGATATTATTAAATATATTAAAAAAAGGGGTTGATGTTGTATGACAATTGAAGATATCTTAAAAAAAGTAGAAGAGTATAATCCGACAGAAGTAGTGCTAGTGAAGAAAGCCTATGAAATAGCTAGTAAAGCTCATTCTCATCAATTTAGAGAAAGTGGCGAACCATATATTATTCATCCATTAAATGTTTGTATGAATTTAACTGTTTTTCATGCTGATGGACCATCACTATGTGCCGGTCTTCTTCACGACGTTGTTGAAGATACCTCTTACACACTAGAAGATATTGAAAAACTTTTTGGTTCAGAAGTAGCATCTTTAGTAGATGGTGTAACTAAAATATCTAATTTACATTTTAATACTAAAGACGAAGCAACCAATGCTAATATTCGTCGCTTAATTAATAGCCTTAATAAAGATGTCAGAATAATAATAATTAAATTGTGTGACCGCTGGCATAATATGAAAACTTTAAACTTTAAAGCACCTGAAAAACAAAAAAGAAGCGCTGAAGAAACTTTAAGAATTTTTGTCCCTTTAGCTTATTTTATTGGTGCATTCCGTCTTAAATGTGAATTAGAAGATATCTGTTTATCTTATCTTGAACCAGAAACTTATCAAACTTTAAAAGAAAAACAAAAAGATATCTTAAATGATTATAAAAAGACTTTAGAAATATCTCAACAAGACCTAAGAAAAATCTTAGACGAAAATAATATAACTTATACTAGTCGTGCTAAAGTTATGAATATTTATCAAATATTTAAAAAAATAAACAAAGGATATCGTTTAAGTGATATTCATGACTTAGTAAATATTAAAATAATGGTTGAAGAAGAACAAACTTGTTATCAAGTTTTAGGTTTAATTCATAAATTATATACTCCATTAAATAATAAATTTAAAGATTATATTGCCTGTCCTAAAACTAATATGTATCGTTCATTACATACAACCGTATTTGGACCTGATAATCATTTGTTACAATTTCAAATAAAAACTAATAAAATGGATAAAATTAATACTTTTGGTTTAGCTGCTTATTGGTATGAACTTGAAGGTGAAGGTACCAAAAAGATGCAAAGAGAATTAAATTTAAATTATCAATTTTTTAATACTTTACGTAATCTAGATGATGTAACTGAAAGTGATGCTGATTTCTTAGACCGTGTAAAGAAAGAAATCTTTACTAATAACATATATGTTTATACTTTACGTGGGGATATTTTAGAATTACCAAATGGTTCATCTGCCATTGACTTCGCTTACAAAATACATACAGATCTAGGCAACCATCTTTATAAAGTGTACATAAATGGTAAAGAAAGTCCTATCATCCAAACTCTTAATAATAAAGATCGTATTTTAATATTAACAGATGAAAAAGCCCATCCTGAAGAAATATGGTTAGAACATATTGTAACAAGTCAAGCCCGTCGTCAAATAACAAAATACCTAAATAATAAATAAGCATATGTTTACGTAAATTAACAACATTTTAAAAAAAACTGCCTATCTTTTAGTAATCAATGATATAATTAACGTATGATAAACAAAATAGAGGTGTTTATATGGAAAAGAGCAACAAAGGTTTAATTGCCGTTATAATTATCTTAATAATAGCTTTAATATTTTCCTTTGGCTACATTGTACAAAATAAAAAGTTGGCTGCTGAAAGAAGTAAAACTAGCTCCTCAAAAAATACGTTAAAGACTGAAGTAAAAGAAATATCAATGTGTGAAACTAATGATATAATAACTGAAATTACTGCTAAGAGCCTTAAAGACTCCTTAAATAAATATTTATATGAAAAAGGTTTAATTTACAATCCTAATTTAACTAAAATGGAAATGAATGAAGTATCATATTATGCTTATAATAATGATGATGAGAGTATAAGATATTACAAAATAAATGGGATTTATCAATGCAATAACCAAGAGATGGATTGTTTCTACCAAGAAGGAGAAAAGAACATTAATGAAGATGGAACAATCAACTACACTAAAATTGTTACTATTCAAAAAGAGGATACTAATGAATATTATTTAAAAGAAGTAAGTGATGTAATACCTAATATTGATATTCTTACAGAAGTAAATGAAAAAATAGCTTAAGAATGATAAAATCATTCTTTTTTTTAAATCTTATTATAAATGAATCTTTTAAAATAAATAGATATCTTTTATTCAATATTTGCCTAATTTAAGCATACATTAAATTAGAGGTGATAAAATGTCTAATTATAAAGAAATAGTTACTAAAACAATTGTTGGTAAAGGTAAAAAAACATCCAAAGATAAATATATATTACAAACTGAAGAAATTCCTGATACTGTTTTAGGATGTTGGATTATAAATCATCGTTTTCAAGGTACTAATAAACAAAATGAGGTTGATATAAATGGTTCATTCGACATCAATGTTTGGTATTCTTATGATAATAATTCCAAAACAAGTGTTACCACCAAAACTTATAATTACGAAGACGTTATGAAACTAAGAATCAAAGATATGAATGCGTTAAATAATGATAACGAAATAATTGTTAGAAGCTTAAAACAACCAACTGTTCAAGATGTTAAAATAGTTAATAACCAAGTTGAACTAAATATTGAAAAAGAACTAGGGGTTGAAATAGTTGGTGAAAGTAAGGTTAAAATAGCTGTTGAAGAAGATGAAATGCCATGGGATGATCTTTATGATGATCAAGCAATTGATAATGTAGATGAAGAATACATTAAAAATAATTAAAATTGAGCATTAACTATGTTCTTTTTTTACTCGTCAACTTATTTTGGTTGACATCAATTACAATATTTGATATATTAGTATCGCTAAACAAAGGAGGGATACTAATGGCAGTTAAATTAAGACTTAAAAGAGGCGGTTCTAAACAAAGACCTTTTTATAGAATTGTAGCTTCAGATTCACGTAGTCCAAGAGATGGAAAATTCATCGAAATTATTGGTACATATAATCCAATTCCTGCTGAATACGAAGTAAAAATTGATGAAGAAAAAGCAATGTATTGGTTAAGCCAAGGAGCTCAACCTACTGATACAGTAAGAAGCTTACTTAGCAAAAAAGGTATAATGACTAAATATGCAGATTCTAAAAAAGAAGGTAAGTAATTATGAATCTAAAAGAATTTGCTGAATATTTAGTAAAAAGCATTACTAAAGAACCAGAAATGGTTAAAGTAGAACAATTTGGTGGTGAGGAAGAAGCAACAATCCTTGAAATCATTGTTCATGAAACTGATATGGGAACAGTTATTGGTCGAAATGGTAAAATGGCTAATGCTTTAAAAACATTAATTAGAGCTCATGCTTATATCTTAGGAATCAATAATGTAAAAATAAATATCGATTCATTTTAACAACTAATCACGTATTAGTTGTTTTTTAAAACATAAAATCTCTATAAAAAACTTAAAAATATAAAATTTTTAATACGGAAATAATTTTTTTCTATCATAAAAAAACTCAAAAAAATAAATTAAAACAACTTCTTATATCAACTCAAAAAAATAGCGTAAAATTTGACAAAATCCCCCTTAAATACTACAATTATAGCAATTAGTAGGGGGTACTATGAATAATAAAATAATTAAATATCTTGGCTTATCTTTAATAAGCATTTTAATTATCACAAGCATAAGTTTAATAACATCAAGTAATATATCTGGTTCAGTAAAAACTATCAATGAAACTGAAGTAACTAAATATGATTTAGTAGCTTCAATTCCTGTCAAACATAAAAAATCAAACATTATTGAAGAATTACAAAAAAAATATAATAACAATGATATTGTTGGCTTAGTTCGAATTCCACAAACTAATATTAATGAAATCGTTCTTCAAGGCACAGATAACAAATTTTACTTAAACCACGACATTAATAAGAAAAAAACTCTAGCTGGTTCAACTTACTTAGATAATCGGTCTACTTTTAAAAATGGACAAAAAAACATTATTTATAGTCATAATTCTACAACTTTACCTTTGCCATTCCATGAATTAGAGAATTATTATAATGAATCATTTTATCAAAACCATCAATCTATAGAGTTAGAAGATGACTATGGTATTAGCAAATATCAAATATTTTCAGTTTACGTGGAAGCAACAGATTGGAATTATTATCAGGGTTTTAACTTTAATGACAAAAAAATGTGGTTGAATCATCTTCAAAAGTTAAAAAACAAATCTTGGTATCAAACCAATGTAGATGTTAATGAAAATGATGAAATTTTAATTCTACAAACATGTAGTTTTCATCAAAATTTTAAACAATACAAAAATAAATATCTTTTAGTTATAGCCAAAAAAATTTAAAAAGGGTTCGCTTCAAATATGGAGTTGCTCTTTTTATTTTTCATGCTACTTATAGTATCCTGAAATTAAAACCTTTTGTTCCTTGCTATTACGGAAGTAAAATAGTATAATTACAAAAGAAGGATTGATGTAAATGAATATGCAATATCCGAATCATGTTGCAATTATTTTGGATGGCAATCGTCGTTGGGCTAAAAAAAGAAATCTCCCAACTTTACTTGGTCACAAAGAAGGCCTAAAAAACATCCAAAATTTAGTACCATATATAATAAATAAAGGTGTTAAATATCTAAGTGTTTTTGCTTTTTCTACTGAAAACTTTAAAAGAAGTGCCGAAGAAGTAAATTACTTAATGGATTTATTTGTCAATTGGTTTAATAAAGAAATGAAAAAAATTCACAAAGAAAATATAAAAATAATTTTTTCAGGTCGTCGTGAAAATCTTCGCGAAGATGTTAAACAAGCCATGGATAAAATTACTAGTGAAACCGCTAATAATACAAAAGGCATATTTAATGTTTGTTTAAATTATGGTGGAAAAGATGAAATTGTTCGAGCTGCAATAAGTCTTGCTAAAG
>UWSL01000007.1 GCA_900552975.1 uncultured Mycoplasmatota bacterium
TATATATAATTTTAATTTTAAAAATATTCCTACTAGTGATATGCAAAAGCAATTATTAGAAATTGATAATTATAACAAAAATAAAGTTTTTTTAAACAAATACTTTGGTATAGCAAAAAAAGATGTTCATTACATAAAACTTTTCTTAAACGCAATAAGCAAAGTAAATAGTTTACCAGATGATTTCAAAGAAAAATATAGTAGTATTTTACAATTGATAAATCAAATTTTAGTTTCTAATGATGAAAAATTAATAGCCATCAGTAAAACGATGAATTTGGATAAAAAGTATGAATATAAAAAATTAATCGAATCATGTGAAATAGATGGGAATGAAATTTTAAAAAATCATTTTGTTAATGACCTAAAAATTAAAAATCAACAAATTGTTAGTACAGCGGAACATAAAGAAATTACAACAAAAGATGGTAAAAACATAAATGTTTATGAATTATCAGGACAACCTTTTACAATGCTAGTTCATGTAATAGTGGATAATAAGATGAGTGTTAATAATTCATACGTAAGTCAAATAATCAACAATCCTGAAAATTGGGATAAAATAAATGGTGGTAATAATCATATTTCAACATCATTAATTTCTGATAAATATATGGTTACATATAGTAAAGTTATTCCAAATAATAATGATATAATTATGTTTGGATTTAATAATTTAACTTATGATTGTGTAAAATTTACTGATATTAGCGATGTTGGTATAGATAGAAATGCTTCTACTGATATAAATTATAATATGAGAAATAGATTTTTAATGGCAGATATAAATACAGTAACTACAGTTGATGATTTGATGGAAAAAACAGTAGAATTAAATTTAAGAAAACAACCAAGAACCAGATTATGGAATGAAGTTGGATTATCAAGAATAGATAAAACTACTGGGATGAAAATTAAACCAAATTTTATTGTTTGCATGGATGCAATAAGCGAAAATTCTATAAAAGCTGCTCAGTACTTTAATATTCCTATATACCTGATAAATCGTAAATATTATCCAGAACTACCATATATTAATGATAACAGTAACGATTTAGTAGAAACACAATCTATTGAAGAAACAGGACATTTAAAAAGATGATTAGAAAAATTAAATTTCATAATAATCTTTTTCTTTTGCTATATAATCTTTTGAACTATTAATATTTTTAGAAACCTTTACCATTCTTTATAATTTATATTAAAATCAGTTAGTTAAACTTCAAGTATAAAATTAAAACTTACGAACAATTAAGTCCGTAAGTTTATTTTAAATGGAGCAGATAATGAGGATCGAACTCACACTCTAAGCTTGGGAAGCTTATGTTCTGCCATTAAACTATATCTGCATAATTTTATTTTAACTCTTCTACTCTATCCTAATCAAGTCTTTTTTATTAAATAAAAAGAAGAAAACATCATTGAAGAAGGATTAAAGGCAAAAATATTTAATCTACTCCTTTTAAAAAGGATAAAAAAGAACCTTATTTAAATAAAGAGTTTTACTTAAATAAAAGTTCTTTTTTAACTATATTTATTGAGCGCTAGTCTTATTTTCTAATGTACTAACATAAGTTGTTTTGGTTATTTTGTTATAAAATAATTGGTGATTATTTAAAAGGAGAAACAAATTAACAAGATAATACATAAAGGTAAAAAGAAGTAGAATACAATAGACAGCTATTTTATAAGTGGCATTGATATTGAAAAAAGTAATAATACTAGAAGCACTAGTGATAATAATTAATGGTAGATTGTAGTAAAGTATGAAACTAATAGTTCTAAATAAGAGATAGAAAAAAGAATTATTAGGAAACGATAACTTGATATTAACAAAGTTACGACCAATTGTTTTGCCATCCCAGATAGTAGGCATTATTACAAAGTATAGAAAGATTAGAAGATAATCAAGATACTTATTGAAGTTTGTAAAGATGGAAATAAGTCCTATTAGAATAAGGTAGATAGTTACATCAATAAAAAAGGATGTTAATCGACGTAAGCCAGAAACGTTTTTAGAACTTTCAAAAGTTTTATCATCAATACTTTGTCTAGTTGGAAGTATTTTAGTAAAACAGCCCATAAGGATGTATCCTAAGTAACCACCTAAGGTATTAATAATTAAATCATCAACATCAAACAAACGATATGCACGGGGATAGATAAAATATAAGCCGGTATATTGAGTAAATTCAAAGAATAAAGATAAGAGAAAATTTATTTTAATTGTTTTTTTTAAGTCACATTTAAAATAGTAACGTAAATACATACCAAAAGGAATGGTCATAAAAACATTAAATATGACGGTATAGAAACTAGCATTTTTCATAGCTAAGAGGTATGTGGATGGTTTATTCCAAATAAATGGTGTTTCTTTTAGGAAATCAATTACAAATTTGAATGGAATTAATTGAGGATGTAATGGTGGCATATTAAGGACTGTTTCTCTATCTGGTAAAGGTAAGATGACTAAGAAATAAGTGGTCATTAAGTAAAGAATAAATGAATAAATGATAAATGTACGTAGTTTATTGATTGAACCATATTTATGATATTGTTGCAAAATAAAAGGAATAGTAACTAGAAAAGCCACTATTGGAAAAAGTAAAAATGCTATTTTAAAAGTATTTAAGTACGTCATATTAATCTTTTAGAAGTCATGTAAAAGTGACTTTTTATTCCTTTCTACTACTTGGTAAGTTATATTATACCATTATTTAACGATTTTCTTTGATGATGTTTTTACTACAAAAGTAAGTTACTAAGAAATATCCACCATAGATGAAGACGATTAAACTAGAGGTTAGAATAACTGCTTTTAAATTAAAGCTGATGCCCATTGTTTTTAAGATAGTGTTACAGAACATAGTACCAAAGATGGAATGGATAATAGCTAAAATTAAAGGGAACATAAAGAAGATACCTATTTGAGTGAATAAAGTTTTATTAATCATTTTTTCATCAACGCCAAGTTTTCTTAGCATATTAAATTTTTGAACATTATCACTTGATTCTGATAATTCTTTTAAAGCTAAAATAGCAGCACATGATATTAAAAAGATAATGCCAAGGTATAAGCCAAGGAATGTTACTAAGGCTCCTAAACCGATACTCGCCTCGCGAATATCTTTTTTAGTGTTGTATGTTATGCCATAATCAAGATAGAATGTATCATTATTGATAATGGAATTAAGCTTTTCTTCGATTGTATTAGAATCACCTTTATAATCAGCAATCATTTGATTACGAAATTTTTGTTTATCATTTAAAGTTTCATCTGGTAAGACAATAAAGCCAGTTTCAGTTTCTTGACTACCCATTTCGTAGAAGCCATAAATTGCTTTTTTATACTTAGGAGTATATTCTTGATTATTGATAGTAATTTTTATATTTCTTTTTAAAGCTTCATTTTGGATATTAATCATTTCTTTATAGTTACCTACAACAACATATTCATGTTTTTTTAAAGTAACTTTTTCTAAATTAAAACTTTCGGCAATATTATTATAATCAGTATTTTTCATTAAGATAACAGGTGTATCATATCTTAGATAAGGATATGATTTTTTAACTGTTTCAAAGTAAGAACCTAAGGTTTCTTTTAAATTAATAGTATCATCATAATATAGAGAAAAATAAGTAATGTTTTGGAAAGCCTTTTGAATATCAAGACCATTTTTCTTAAGTACTTCAGCTAAACTTAACTGAGCATTTGCTTTTTGGGTATCTGAAGTCTCTTCATCATTTGAATCGGGAATGGTTTGAGCAAATTCAATGTCATGAGGAGCAAAAGTAGTTAAGTTTTTATTTAAAGAATTTTTCATTGATAAAGCGGTTGATAGAACACAGATTGTTATGAAAAGCATTAAGCAAATAATAGTTGTAGAAAAGACTGTTGTATTAATCTTACTAGAAAATTGTCTTAGCGTAAAACTATTTAGTCCTTTGTAATATACTTTTTTTAGACTCATAAAAATTCGTAAAAGTAAGCCTGATAATGACCAAAAGATAAAGAAGGTTGCTAAGGCTCCAAAAGCAATTGAACTATATATTTTATAATCGCTTAAAGTACTAATATCACCAGTTACTTCATAATAAGCATATCCAAGCAAGATACAAGATAGAATAAAGATTATTGTACAAAGATAAGGATTTTTTAACTTGATTTTTTCAGATTTCTTATTGGCATGAATTAAATCAATCAATTTACATTTACTAATATTTATCGTATTAAAAATCATAACGACTAAGTACATAATACTAAAATATAAAAGAGTTTTTAAGCAAGCACTCTTGGAAAAGATAAAGGTAAATTTTGTTAAGTTAGCTTCAAACATATTAGCAACGACAATACTCATTAGTTGAGATAAAGAAACACCTATTCCTAAACCAAGGGCAAGTGAGGCTATTCCTATAATTAGTGTTTCAAAGAAAAGAATTAAAGATATTTTTCTTTTACTCATTCCTAAAGTTAAGTAAATACCAAATTCTTTGTTTCTTCTTTTTATTAAAAAGCGACTAGCATAGATAATTAAGAAAGCAAGAATGAAAGAGACAAAGACACTAACACCAGATAAAATTTGGGTAAGAAGTTTGATTATTTCATAAGTTGAAGATGAAACATTTAACATAATAGTTTGATCGTCAATAGCATTAAAGACGTAGAAAATAGCAACACCTAGAATAAGAGTAAAAAAATAGATTGTGTAATCTTTGATACTTTTACTGATGTTTTTTAAGGAGAGTTTAAAGAGCATCATTCAAGTCGCCTCCAAGTAAGGTTACTACGTCAATAATTTTGTCAAAGAATTCTTTACGATTATCGTTTCCACGGTTAATTTCATTAAATATTTTACCATCTTTAATAAAAATGACACGTGAAGCATAGCTGGCTGAAAAGGCATCATGGGTAACCATAAGAATTGTTGCTTCATTAACCTTATTAAGATTGGCAAATTGTTCTAAAAGCATTTTAGCTGATTTGGAGTCAAGCGCTCCAGTTGGTTCATCCGCTAAGACAAGTTTGGGATTAGTTATAATCGCACGAGAAGAGGCGACACGTTGTTTTTGACCACCACTAAGTTGATAAGGATATTTATTTAAAATCTTCGTAATATCCAGTTCTTTAGCTACTTTTTGAATTCTTGCATCAATTTCTTTAGCAGCAACATTTTGGATTGATAAAGCAAGGGCGATATTTTCGTAAGCAGTTAAGGTATCCAAAAGATTAAAGTCTTGGAAAATGAAACCAAGTTGTTCACGACGAAATTTATTTAAAGCATTTCCTTTTAATTTAGTAATATCGTTGCCATCAACATAAATATGGCCAGAAGTAACTTTATCAATAGTAGAAATACAATTTAATAAAGTTGTTTTACCACTCCCACTAGCGCCCATAATGGCGACAAATTCGCCTTTGTTTACTTCAAAAGATAAATTATTAAGGGCTTTGGTTAAGCTTGATTTATTACCATAATATTTTTCTATTTTATCAATTTTTAAGATATTTTCCATAATTTTTTCTTCCTTTCACTAACATTGTATTATAAAAAAATTAGATAGTCGTTAGTTTAATATTACAGTGTATTACAATTTTGTAAGGATTTTAAAAGACTATTAATTATCAAATTTATAAAAGTCATTTTTGGCGAAAGTGATGCTTACTTGGGTATACTCCCCTACTTTTGATTCTATTTTTATTTGATGACCTAGTTTAGTACAAAGATTTTTGGCAATATATAAGCCCATCCCGGTTGATTTGGTTGTTAAGCGACCATTTTCGCCTGTAAAAGACTTAGTAAAAACACGAGGTAAGTCTTTTTTGGAAATGCCAATGCCATTATCATAAATTATTAGGATGGTTTTACTAGCTTGGGAGATGCTAGATATTCTTATTAATGATTGAACTTCTTGGTTACGATATTTAATACTATTATTAATAATTTGATTCAAAATGAATTCTAACCATTTATGATCAGTTAAAACTTTTTCATCTTGAAGATCAACTTCAAGTTTAACATTATTTTCAAGGAGATCATCCTTATTTTTTAAAGCAACATTTTTAATAATTTCACGAAGTTCTTTTTCACGAATTATGTAATCTTTTTCTGCATTTTCACTTCTTACGTAATAAAGAATTTGGTCAATATAATTATCTAATTTACGGATTTGGGTTAGATATTTTTTATCAAGGTCAGTTTGATGGTTATGATTTAATAAAATTAAACTAGAGATGGGTATTTTTACTTCATGAATCCACATTTCTACATATTCTTTAAAGTCGGTAATACTTAGGTTATATTCTTTTATATCTTCAATCATAGATTTATTTATTTCGTATAAAGTTTCATAAAATATTTTGCCTTCATAAAAAGATGGTTTAGCAATCATTTCTAAGATAAGGTATTTTTTGTCTAAGTTAGTTAGAGTGCTTGTTAAGGTATGATAAAATGAATATTTTTGAAAGTAATCATAAAAAATATTAAATAAGGTAGTTATGATATAGATTATTGTTAAAGCGATCTTTAATTCATGACCAATTTTAAAGGCATTTAAGATTAAGATCATTATAATTAGAAAGAATAAGGAGAAAAGGATTTGAGGGATTTTATCTGTTAAATATTCTTTAAATTTCATAATAAACGATACCCTTCTTTTTTACGCGTTTCAATTTTATCATCTAAATTTAACTCTTTTAATTTACTTCGTAAGCGACTGATGTTAACGGTTAGAGCATTATCATTGATAAATTCATCGTTGTTCCATAAATCAGTCATTAAATCGTCGCGGGTTACAATACGACCACGATTATTTAAAAGAAAATTAAAAATTATCATTTCATTTTTAGTTAATTCAATTATTTTATCGTTACGTTGTAAAAGGCCTTTTGAAGTATTGACAATTACATCATCATAGAACATATTATCCCAGACTTGTTCCATACGCTTAAAAATATTTTGAATTCTTAAAAGTAAGATGGTGGGATTGTAAGGCTTAGTAATATAATCATCAGCACCATAGGAAATAGAAAGAGCTTCGTCAAGCTCACTAGCTCGGCTGGTGACCATGATAATTGGCGTATTAATTTCTTTACGTAAGTTTTTTAAGACAATTTCCCCATTTTCATTAGGAATATTGATATCTAAAAGAATTAAATCAGCTTTTAGTTTTAATATTTGTTCTTTTAAATTAGTAAAATTTTCAATAATGAGAACTTTATATCCAGAATTTTCTAATAAAGTTTTTAATTCATGACGAATTGTAAGTTCATCTTCAATAATTAATATTTTTTTCATCTTAATTCCTCTTATAACCTAGAGCAAATATTTTTATAATATAAGCTCTTTTTATGTATATTTTATCATGAGTTAGTTTTTTTAAATATTACATTTTTGTAAGGTATGATAAATGTTAATAAAAAATGTAACAATCTGTTACATTTAGTAAAAATTTAATTTAAGTTAACTTTTAATTCAGCAATTTCTTCTTCAGAAAAAATTTTTATTTTACTAGCTCTATTACAAAAATTATTAATAAATTTATTATCTTGTGTCTTTAATAGTTTTTCTTTAGCTAAAGAAAATGAAATTTTTTCTGGAGCTACAGATATCAACTCTGTTAGATAATAATCATCTTTTTGTTTTATATAATAATCCATAATTAAAATGAAGTTTAATTTTGATTCACTATAATTGGAAGCTAAGCGCCACATACCTTCTCTATCATCATCTTTGATTGCAGTTTCAACTAAACAATCAAAACTTTCTTGATCTAGATTAAACGGCGATGGTACCCAAAGGTATTTTTTGATAATACTAAGTAATTCTTTTTCAGTTAACTTATTACATAATTCTTGATATAAAGAATTACTTATAAATAAGTCACATAGTTTTTCATGACGTGGTCCACTATCTCGTTTGATATTTTTTTCTTTTAGTAAACCTTCATATTTTTTCGTTGCGAAGTCACGAATATCTTGAGGACTTTTTTCATTTTTCATAGTATTAAGGCAAACTTCAATTAAATGATCAATTGAAGCAAGTCTATTTTTCTCAATTGAATCGATTTCAATTGGAACAGTAGTAATAATTTTGTTTACTTCTTTAATTAATTCGTCTAGAGTAGAAAGTTGAGACGATGATAATTTATTTCGATCAATTTCATTTAAAGTTTTAAGTAATTCATCACTATTTATAAAGCGATTAATATAACGATATACAATATCTATTAAGTCCATAATTTCTCCTCTTTTCTGTTGATTATAGTTAAATACAAGATTTAACTTAAAGTTTATTATAGCAGATTTTAAGAAATTAGTTATATAAAAACTTTTTTAAAGAAGATTTTTTAAGCCAATAGAGCAATCTTCTTTTAAAGAAATAAGATTACTATTTAATTCATAAAAAGAATCTATGTTCTCGTTATTTATTCTAACTAAAGTAATATTAGGATATGTCATAGCTAATTGTTCAAAAGGAAACCTAATTATCCCCGGTGTATTAAAACCAACTCCTAGTTCTAGTAAAACTATTTTTTTATGAAGGTGATTATTTAGAAAATTTTCGTAGGCTTGATTTAGACTGTACCAATTTTGATCTTCGACAAAATAATCATCTTTTCGAATATTTATAGTCATTTCTTGGCCACAGATAGGACAATAAGGAATTAAGTTATGGGGAACTTTTAAGTTATCTTTAGAAAGTAACATTTGTTTTACCATGTTAGTGTTATCATATGTTTTGGAATGGCAAGCAGCCGAGCATTGTATTTTATTGTAGCTTCCTTGAACTTCAAAAACTTTCTTGGGATTAAAACCAGCTTTTAAAAATTGCCCATCAACATTAGTTGTTATAACAAAATAATCTTTATCTTGGACGATTTTTAAAAGGTTTTGATATGTTTTAAAAGCTGATTTAGAAATATAGGAATAATTGATGTGTTTAGCCCAGTAGCTCCATCGTTCTTCTGGTGAGTTAAATTCATAGAAACTTGAAGTATACATATCAGTCATCCCATAAGCTTTAACTAGTTCGGGAAAGTGCTTTTTAAAAGAAGATGGTGAATAATCAAGACCGGCGGATGCTGATAAACCAGCTCCGGCTCCTATAATAATAGCATCAGCTTCATTAATTATTTTTTTTATTTGTAAACATTTTTTGGTATTCATTATAATCACTTCCACTAAAGACATTAAAAATAACTTTTATATTAGATTGATACTTATTGAGTGTTTCTTTAACTGCTCGATAAGCAATTATTTTAGCTTGAGCGATGGGATAAGCAAATAAGCCGGTTGAGATACTAGAAAAAGCAATAGAATGATAGTTATTTTTAATAGCATATTCTAAGGTATTTTTATAGCAGTTTGATAAAGCAAGTTCATCTTCAGGTGTTGGACTTTTTATTATTTGCGGTCCAACGGTAGTAATAATTTTTTGGCAAGGCAAGTTATAGGCATTACAGACAATAAAGTCCCCTGTTTTTATTTTTTGACCTTGTAAAATTTCCTGACATTCAAGACGTAAACGCATACCAGCGGATGTATGTATTACATTATCTACACATAAATGCTGAGGATTAAAACAACCTAGACCATCTTCGTTACCAGCATTAACAATACAATCACATTTTAAAGTGGCTATATCGCCTTGCCACAGAATGATATGAGGTTCAATTTCTAACACGGTATTAACATCAGTTATTTCTTTTTCTAATCGTTCTAATTTTAAATAGTGATCTTCTTTTTTTAAAATTGTTTCACTAAGTGGCTTGGGAGCTCTTGTGTTGACAAGGGCTTTATATAATTGTTTTAACTCTTGATATGAAGTTGGTATTTTTAAATTATAGTCTCGTTCAACTAGAAGATATTGAATAAGTTCTTTTAATAGTTGTTCTTTCATTATTGATCCTTATATTTAAGTCCAAATTCTTTCATCATATCAAGAACACTTTTAAGTTCCATGCCTTTTTCCGTTAGTGAATATTCAACCTTTGGTGGAACAACGGGATAAACTTTTCTTTTAACGATACCATCTTTTTCTAAGTCTTTTAAATTTTGAGTTAAGACTTTAGCCGAAATGCCCACAACTGAACGATTTAATTCATTGTATCTTTTTGTACCAGTAATTAAATCTCTTAAAATTAGGACTTTCCATTTATTAGAAATAACTGAAGCAGTATATTCAACTGGACAATTTGTATAAGTTTTAGACATAGTATCACTTCCTAATTTCATTTTAGTATCATATGGCAAAAATGGTAAGTACGCACTTTTTGGTAAGTATAAAATAAGTGAATTTTACTTCACTTATTCATTGTTAGGGAAAAAATAATTAGCGGTCATTTCTAGGTAATTGATACCACTATAATTGGAATATTCTTTTTTAACTTTTTCAAGCATTTCATCCTTGGTGCTACAAGTACTAGCAATGTTTAATAAGTTTTTAATATAAGATATTTTAGTATTAACAGCATTTATTGTTTCGGGAATGTAATGTGATGTTAAGATTAAATTATAATCCTTCTTTAGATAGCTATCTAAAGTTTCCAACATAGCATTAGCATGATTAACACCAGCAATAATAGAATGACAATCACTACCTAGCATATGAGTATATAGACAATTTATTTCAGGAATTTCAATATCAAAAGCATCACTAGTAGGAATTATATTAAGAGTAATATCAGTAATAGTAAGATAACCATCATTAATATAATCAGTTATATTATGGATATTATTATCGAAAAATTGACCAAAAGCTTTAGTAAAGTTATCAATTAAAGCCTTTCCCCCTCCTTCATGACCATACTTGTCAGCTGAATGAGTGGCATATTTTTTATTATCTTTTAAGAAAGTTCCTCCACTCATATGATAAGAAAGCAACATTCCAGATATCTTGCTATTCAAAGTTTTTAAATATGATTCTAGTTCTGTAATATTATCATAAAAAGCTGGTGATTCAATGACGATTATTTGATTATTTTTTTCTAACATGATAACTTGATCATTCATTTGATCATGAGTATCATAGTTATGTATTTTAATATTTCCAAAGTCATAGACGATGACTTCTCCTTTATTTAATTTTATTTTAGTCTTTTTCATTTTTTCACTCCTTCTTGCAAAGAAATGAGCGCTCTTTTTCTTTGTTGTCTTAATTATAAAAAAAGACAAAAGAAAAAGGAAGTATGCACTTTTTTGTTACATACTTACCTTTGAGAATAAATTAAGATATTTTCAGTCATTCTTATTAATAACTTTTCTTTGCCAGCTACGTTGGTGACATTTAGGACATTTCATATATCTGGTTCGATTAATATGAGCTGCTAAAAAAACACTAGAATAAGTTGGAATATACTTATGATGGCATTTTTGACATTCGTAGTAACCGGCTTGTTGTTCGATTCTTAAAGCTAGAAGGCAGATCATAAAGACAAAGATTGTTAAAGGAATAAGAATCAAGGCACTAAGTTTTTCCGATAAATCGTTAAAAATAACAATCATTACAAGCGTAATATAAATAAAGAGTGTTAAAGACGTTATAATGGTCTCAGCTCTTAGTAATCTTTTATCAGCTTCCTCCTTTAGTTTTTGCATAGCTAATAAATTTTGCTCAGCTTTTTTATAGTAATCATTCATATCAACTTTTTCTCCACTAAATAGATCATTTATAGTAATATTTAAAATTTCACATAAAGCAAGCATGGTCCCTGAATCAGGTAAGCATATGCCATTTTCCCATTTGGAAATTGCCCGATCAGTAATATTTAACTTTTCGGCTAATTCTGTTTGAGTAAGTTTCTTTTCTTTGCGACATTGATTAATAAACTTACCTATTTTAATTTGATCCATATAGTTTAACTCCTTTCTTGTTATAACTATATATTAAATAGTGAATATTGAACACAAACTAAAAGTTGAGTTGAGATTTTTTTGTTAGTTTAGATGATTGATATGTTCGGTATCTATTAAAGGATACATAATAAGGTCATGACTTTCTAAATTTTCTTTATGCATTGCAATAGCATTAATTTGATGATTATTGTAGGTAGTATAATAATAGATTCCTTGTGTTGCATTAATACAGGAAGTATAGATAGTTATCTCATATTCATTTTTTTTAACTTCACAACAACCTCTTACTTGTTCAACAGTATTTAAAAGATGGAAAAATTGGTTAACGCTAGCAACTTCACCATTAGAAGAAACAGAGTTTGTTTTAACAAATGAAGCACGAATAAATCGTGATTGTGATGATATATCACCAGGGAGACCTAAGGCTCCTAAGCCCCTACTATATAGATCTAAATTTACGTTTTGACCAAAGGTATTTTGAGGATTTTTATTTGTTAGGTGACGATAGTTATTTAGAGCAAATAATTGTTTGTCAAAAGATGGATTGTTAGTTAAAACACCGACGGGGTTATCATAAATTTTTAAACCTTCAGAAATAGCTTCAACGACAATAGATTGGTTTTGATCGGCAATTAACCAATGTAACTGAGCGGCAGGATAAGATGATGAAAAAGCTTCATTGGTTATATTAGTTTCTTTAAGTAAATTTTTAACTTCAGAAATATTTTGACATTGACTTAAAAGCCAAGGAATAAATTCAAATTGAGCAATATTGTTTTTATTAATGGTCGGTTCTTGATAGGAAGCATTACCTACAAAATTTAAACCAGCAATGCCAAGTCCACTTTCATTTACGGCTTCATAAAATAAAGGGTAATTGTCAGTAACATGAGCCATTCCAATAATAGCATAATGATTATTCATAGTTTTAGTATGACGAAATTTTAGTTGATAATTGCGAGGAACAATGGTGATTTTTTCACCATAAGAAAACTCATAATCAAGAGTTCTTCCAAAATAAAAATTATCTGTTTGATATGTGATAGCTGTACACATTAAAAAACCTCCTTCAAGTTTATTAAATATATAATAACATGAAAGAAGTTAAAGATACAATATTAGAGTTTTAAGGCTTTTTGAGGACAATTTTTGATACAATTACAACATAAAATACATTCAGTTTTATTTTTTCTTTTAGGTGAATTATCTAATATATCAACATTCATTGGACAATTTTTAAGACATTTTTGGCATTTTATACATTTTTGATGATCACATTTTACTCTAAGATAAGCGAAATTACTAGCTGGTTTTAGAAAAACAGTGATAGGACAAATGTATTTGCAAAAAGCTCGATTATCTTTTAGGATAAAAGCTAAAGTAATGCCTATTACATAATATAGAAGATTACCTGCTAAGAAAAGATAAAACATAATTTGGTCTTTATGAGAAATATTAAAGACAAATAAAGAAACAACAGTTATTAAAGATAAAAAGAAGAATATATATCTTATCCAACTAAGTTTTTGATAACGTTTAGTGGAAGTTTTATAAGGTAACAAGTCAAGAACCATCCCTGTCCAGCAAGCATAACCACACCAACCACGACCAAAAAAAAGTGGTCCAACAATTTTAGCAATAAAATAATGAATAGTAGCTCCCTCAAAGACGCCTAAGAAAAGATAATACCAAAAGCCCTCAATTTGCATATTTTCTTTACAGATTATTCCTAGATAAAAAAACATATATAAGCCGATACTAAATTGGGCAAAAGTACGAGCATATTTTTTTTGATGAGATGTAAAAAAAGTAGCTAATGCAAGACAAGTTCCAATATAAGTAAAATTAAATAAATAAAAAATATTTTTGGTAGTTAGAAAAAGATAAGCTGCCACACTTTCAAAAATTAACCACATAATTATAGATATCTTATTTTCTTTAAATATTTTTAACATTAACTATCACCCTTTTAGAAAAAAATTATCAGAGATTAAAATTTTATTATAATTTTTTAGCCATAAAACATTCAGGAGTGTGCGCATATATAATCCCAATAGCTTGTAAATATGAATAAATTATTGTTGAACCAACAAATTTCATTCCTCTTTTTATTAAATCTTTAGAAATACTGTCTGATAGTTCATTCGTTGTTTTATCTGATTCATAAATAATTTGATTATTTGTGAATTTTTTTAAATAAGCGGCAAATGATCCATACTCTTTTTGAATTTCTTGAAAGATTTGAGCATTGTTGATGCTAGCTCTAATTTTAAGTTTATTACGAATAAGTCCCTTATTTTCAAGAAGTGATTGAATCTTAGTTTCATCGTAATTACAAATTTTGTGAAGTTCAAAATTATCATAGGCTTGGCGAAAATTTTCTCTTTTGTTTAAGACACATTCCCAAGAAAGACCAGCTTGAAAAGATTCAAGAATAAGCATTTCAAATAAGTAATGTTCATCGAGATTTAGTCTCCCCCATTCCTCATCATGATACTTTACGTATAGAGGATTAGCTAAATTACACCATGGACAGCGTTTCATAAAGCACTCTCCTTTTTGGTGATGATAAATTTTGTTATATCATGATGCTCTAGTTCTAATAATTTTATTTTGTTTTCGATACCACCGCCGTAGCCAGTAAGACTACCATTTGCACCAATGACACGATGGCATGGTATGATAAGACAGATGGGATTCCATCCAACCGCTTGACCAACTGCTTGAGCTGACATTCTTTTAATATTTTTTTGCTTGGCAATTTTTTTAGCAATGTCATTGTATGTTATAACTTCACCATAAGGTATTTTATTTATAATATCAATAACCATTTGACGGAATGGTGTGAGATTATCTATTTTATAAGGTGGTGTAAAAGATGGAATTTGACCACTAAAATAAATATCTAACCATTTAAAAGTCTCTTTAAAAATTGGTAAGTTTTTTTCCTCATGAATTTCTTGATGTTTTAAAGAATTTTTAGTTGAAGGAAACCATAAACCTGTTAAATACTTGCCATCACTACTTAGATAGATAGGTCCAATTTTGGAATGATAAGTTTGGCGATAAGTCATATAATCTCTCCTTCTTTTTAAAGATATTTCACATATTCATGTAGTTCTTTACGAACATGATGTAATGGATTTAAAGGACAATCTTCAGCTCTATATCCAAGAGGAAGAAGACAGATTGGTTCTATATTAGAAGGTATATTAAAGACGCTTTTTAAAATTTTTTTATCGAACATTTCAATCCAGATATTATCAACTTGATAGTTAGTAGCAGCGAGCATTAAATGTGTAGCTACAATACAAGCATCGGTTTCATAACTTGAATAATCATTATTAGTAAAGGCTTTTGTTTTATCACTACAAATTATTAAAACAGCTGGAGCATTATAGCGACATGGGCTAGCCATATCGACTTTAGCTAGACCTTCTTGACTAGTGATAACGTAAATAACTTGCGGTTGATTATTTTTGGCAGTTGGGGCAAGACGACCAATATTTAAGATATTATTTAATGTTTCTTGGGCAATTGGTTTATCAGAAAACTTTCTAGTAGCAGTTCTTTCTTGAACAACTTGAGTAAATTCCATCTTTTTCATTCCTTTCAGATAAAGACTAAGTTAAATGTAAGCTTTAAATAAAATATTATAAGATATCTTACAATTATAAACTTGTTCTTTCTTATCTTTATTTTATAACTACAATAGAACATAAGCAATACATAAAGATTATTTTAATGAAATGCTTTTTTATTTAAAATAATTATAATATTTTATCAAAAAAAGACTTATGAAAAGTCCTTTTATTATAGCAAAAATTTAATAATTATTTTTCTTTTTTCTGTTTAGTTAATTCATATACTACATCGGCTTGTTTACAAACATTTTCAGAATGGGTAACAACGATAATACACTTATTTTGTTTTTTGGCTAGGTCCTTAAAAATTTTTAATATTTCATTTTCAGTGTCTTTATCAAGGTTACCTGTTGGTTCATCTGCAATGATAATATCGGGATTATAAGAAAGGCTTCGAGCAATGGCTACACGTTGTTGCTCGCCACCGGATAATTTTAAAATACGTCGATTAGCATAGTTTTCTTTTAAACCAACTGATTTTAGTAATTCAATAGCTTTTTGTTTTTTATTAATTCCTTTTAAATGATTGATATCCATAGAAAGAATAATATTTTCAGAAGCTGTTAAATGAGGTAATAAGTTATAACTTTGGAAGACGATACCTATTGAACTATTGCGATATTTATCAAGGTCTAATTTACTAAGATTTTGATCTTTAAAGTATATTTGACCCTCATATTTTTTTTCTAAACCGCTTATTAAGGATAAAAGTGTTGTTTTACCACTTCCACTCTTCCCCTTAATTGCATATAGTTGACCATTTTTAAATTCATAGTTAATGTTTTTAAAGACATATTCATCTTTTTTAGCATCACTATAGCGATAAGCAACATCTTTTAATTTTAAAATTGATTCTTTCATTAACTTCGCTCCTTTAAGATATTTAATGGTTGAAATCTTGCAATGGCGATACTAGCAGAAACACTACTGATAATTGTTAGAACAATGCCAATTGCTAATAGTTGGGCTAAGACTTTGAAATCGACAACTGCATTAATATCATCAACAGTTTCGATATTTATAGTTCCATTCATAGCATTAAAATCAAAATGATGATTTTTTTGATTGTCATCGTTAGGATTACCAAAGTTTTGTTTAATATTTTCTTGATCACTAGTTGCATTATTAATCTCCGTTTGTAATAAGTTATTGGCTACTTTAACACTACAAGTGGCACCAATACCAGCTCCTACTAAAAGACCAAAGATTGTTACAACAAGTAATTCAGTCATGAATTGAATAACAACAAGGATTTTTTTCATACCAATAGTTCTTAAAACCCCTATTTCATATTTACGTTCACGAATATTAATCATATTTATAACTAGTAAAACAACGCCACCTATTATAAGAGTAATAATTAAGAAGGTTGTGGCAAATTTTTTAACATTGGTTATTGATTTGGTAGCACTTTCAACAACTTCTAGATTATTAGTAACACTATAATATTCACTTAAACCTTTCTCAGTTACTTCATCAGCAAATTTAGTAGCTACATCTTTACTCGTTAGAATATATGTTGGAGTTGTTGTAACATTTAAATATTCATCATCACTCATAAGTTGTTCAACAAAAGCAGCTGGGACAATAATTGTATTAGCTGAACGAGTAAACATGTTAGTCATATCACTAGAAGTATCACTATTTTCTTTATAGATACCTGTAATTGTTAAGGTATAAGTTTTATCTTTATCAGTCGGATTGATTAAAGTGATTGTATCATTTACTTCTAGTTCATTTAGGGATGCTAGTTCTTCACTGATTATACAATTATAATTTTTTTCGGTACTAGCGAAATCAGTAAAAATGCTGCCACTTGTAATAGTGTAATTACCATCAATAAAATCAGTCATTGATTCAAGACTTGAATAACCTTTAACTTGGAAAGCACCATTGGCTGCTTTTTCATTAAAGATTTTTTCAGTTGTGGTTGTTTTTTTATTGGTTGTTGTTTGACTATTACCACGACCAAAATCACCGCCACCATTAGGCATTTGATGTGTTTCCGTAGTTGTTTCGGTTTTGGTAGTTTCCTTAACTAAACTATCAGTAGCTTCATCTAAGTCTTTAGCATTCATATTAGTTTCATAGTAATAATAGTAGTTTTTTACATAGTCAGAGTCACCATACTTTTTGATTTCAGCAACGGTAAGTGATTTGATGTCGTTAAAAGCTTCAATCATTTCTTCTTGAGAATTTTTTTCGTCCCCCTCCCCTTTTAGAGATTCCATCAAGTTTTGACGATTCATACCAATTGAAGCTTCTACTTCATACTTATTTTCATAGGCTTCAACAATTTTATTGGCAGAATTACGAATGGCGAGGGTTATAGCACAAGCCGCTGATATAACTGTAATAATTATGGCAATTAAAATATTACGACTTTTATTTCTTGTTATAGAAATCCAAGTATTTTTTAAAATATACATATTCTTCTTCCTTTCAATTAGCAGTATATTACGGCTTTTTGAAATTTTAATTAAGAATTTCTAAACAAAAAATAAACAAATTAAACAATTTATAAAAATTAACTTTATAGAAGTATTAATTCGATTTTTCAAGAAAATTTATAGCTTAGTAACTTAACTATTTGCTTAAATAAAAAAAGTAATTTAAATCTATTGTTTTTAAATTGCTTATTTTAAGTTTAGGCGATATCCGACTTTCCAGATAGTTTCGATGATTTGAGGTGAAGACGGATTTTCTTCGATTTTTTCACGTAAGCGATTTATATGAACGGTAACAGTTGCTTCATCAGCATCTGAGTCCATACCCCAAACAGCCTCAAATAAATCTTCTTTGGATATGACACGATTAGCATGTGTAGCTAAGTATTTTAATAATTCAAATTCTTTATTAGGTAATTTAATTTCTTGTGTTCCTTTGAAGACCTGATATTTTTGAGGAATTATTTTTATATCATTGATAAAAATTTCATCACCGATATTTTTGTGCCTTTTGTAACTATTTAAACTAGCTTGCACACGAGCAACTAAAACGGCTGGATCAAACGGCTTAGTTATGTAATCGTCACTTCCCAAGCCTAGACCTCTTATAATGTCATATGAATCATCTTTGGCTGTAATCATAATAATAGGAATATCACTGAATTTTCGGAGTTCTCTACATATTTCAAAGCCATTTAAATTAGGCAACATTAAATCGAGAATAATTAAATCATAATTATTTTTACTAATAATAGGTAAAGCTTTATTTCCGTCATCAATTATATCTACAGAAAAATTATTAATTTCTAAATAATCTTTTTCCAAAGATGCGATATCGTAGTCATCTTCAACTATTAAAATTTTCGTCATTTGTATCCTCCTTAAGTATAATAGTAAATTTTAAGCCATCATCATTTTCCGCAGTAATGGTTCCATTATGTAACTCAATAATTTTTTTGACAATAAATAAACCTAGACCAGAACTATTTTTGTCATTG
Organism: uncultured Mycoplasmatota bacterium; assembly: GCA_900552975.1. GTDB lineage: Bacteria > Bacillota_I > Bacilli_A > RF39 > UBA660 > Coprovivens. The sequence continues at coordinate 18,944 of UWSL01000007.1, forward strand.
TTACGAGATTCATCCTCTTTAAAGAATTCATTAAAAATCTTTTCGCAATTGTTTTCTTTGATCCCTTGACCATTGTCCTTAAAAATGATTATTAATTGATTATTTTCTTCAGAAATATTAATATTTATTTTTAAATCTTTCTTTGTGGGATTATGTTTAACAGCATTGTTAAATAAGTTATCAAAAATTCTCTTAAATTGAAGTTTATCAATGAATATTTTATTATTTATTTGGCTGCAAGATGTTATTACTTTAAAATGTTTATTTAGATAATGCTCATTATTTTTTATTAGTTCATCAATATATGCAATAATGTCAACTTCTTCTTTACGCGTTTTTATTTCGTTTGTTTCATATTTAAAAGTATCAAATAAACGATTTAGTAAATTTTCAATATCAATTGTGCGATTATAAGCAATATTTAAATATTCCTTTTGTTTAACTTGGGTTTTGGCCACGCCATCTTGAATTCCTTTAATATTACCTTTAACTACGGTGAGAGGTGTTCTAATATCATGAGATATTCCACTAATCATTTCTTGCTTGGCTTTCTCGTATTGCTGTTGCTTTATTGTTTTTTCTTTTAAGGATTGTTGCATGTTATTAAAATTATTAATGACAGGGGCAAATTCATCATCTATTTCATAAATAATAGGTTGGGAAAAATCGCCATTTTCAACACGGCTAGCACCCTCTTTTAATAAATTTAATGGTTCAATAACTTTCTTTAAAAGATTATTTGATAAATAAATAGTAATGAATAATAATAAAAATAAAATGATAATAATTAAAATAATAATTGTAAGTAAGAATTTACGGAAAGGACTGATATGATTTACATCATGAGGCTTCTTTTGAACTTTAAATTTTTCTTGAACAGCAAAATATATTTTATTATCAATATTTTTCATAACAATAGTTCGATTATCAACGAATAGAATACGGGTTTGATTACCTTTGTAATGATATTTTTTTAATAAAAGATTTAATGTATCATTGTTTGTTCCATATATTAGTTCTTTATTATCATAAACATATAGTTTATAGTTAAATGGCTGAAGATTTTTTTGAACTTCTTCACTTTCTTTTTTCGGATCAAGTAATTCTTTAATTATTTGACTACGTTCATCGACTGTATTTTCATTTATGTTATATAAAATTTCTTTGGAATTTTGATTAATGTAGGTAAAGATAAAAATAAGAAATAGCGATGAACAAACTATAATCATAATATTATATAAAAATAATCTGTTTTTTAGTTTTAACTTCATTTAATCACCTTGCGTTTTTATTATATATTAAAAGATGAAAAAATTCATAAACTTTTGATAAATTATTTAAATAAAGTTTTTATCTTTTTAACATTTAGTTTTATGTTAGTGGTTTCGGTTATATTGTTATCTGTTTGATATGTAACTTCAAGAAAAAGATTACTTTTATCCTGAAGATTATTAAATTCTAATGTATTATTATTAACTAAATTCTTTAGGAAGGCTTTTTGACTAGCAAGATATATTTGAGTACTATCAATTTCTTTATTATTGTTGTGGAGTTTTAAAGAAAGATTTTTAATTTTAAGTTTTTGACAATTTTCTTTTTGACACAATTTGTAACTTTTATTAAATTTTAATGTTTTTATTGTAAAATACTGATTTACTGGTGTTTCTACTATATAACCAGTTACATTGTATGCACGATTACTATCATAAAAATAATATACTTTATTTTCTTGAAAGTTATAAAATATTATAAAGAAAATAATTGTGATAAGCAAAATAGATAAAACTGTTAGACGAATATAGAAGGAAGTTATTTTCTTAATATAGTAATCTAATGCTAGAAGAAAATCATTATCATCTTTTACTTTGTCACCTTTAAGAATATCAATGATTGGTACATTTAAAATTTTTGATATTTTTGGTAAATAATCAACACTTGGTATTTTTTTACCTTTTTCCCATTTTTTTACTAAACGAGGTGTAGTATTTAACTTTTGAGCAAATTCTTCAATAGTTATTTTTTTATTTTCTCGGCATTTTTTGATAAAAAGACCAATTTGCTTTTGCTTCATATTATCTCTCCTGCAAATGTATTGCATAATAAAAAGAAATGATAGTTAGTTTCTTAAATTCAAAATATGTTATAAAGTTAAGACCCAAAGTATACTTATATATTATTTAATACAATTTGTTTTATTAATTATATGTTAGCATAAATTTATTATATTGCAAACATTAAATGGTCTAGTTGTTACCTAAAAAGGTAAATGTAACTTTATATAGTAACTTTTTAAAAGTTGCATTTAATTCTTAAAGTAACTAAGTTGGTGAAATTATGGCAGTTTAGAAAGAGCCTAAGCCTACTAAAAATGGTAGAGCTTGGTATTTTAAGTTTAGCTATAAAGATGCATTTGGTTCTACTAAGCAATACAGATCTAAAAAATATTTAACTAAAAAGGAAGCATCTGATGCTGAAAGAATGTTTTTAGTTACTTCTACTGATAAATTTGAAGATAACTATATACATTTGAAGATTTATTGATGAATTTAGAATGCATAATGATGAAATAATGAAAGATACTACTAAGTACGGTTATGATAATAAAGAAAAATTTATAGAATGCTTCTATTCTGTTAAATTAAAAGATTTTAATTACCCTACTTTTGAAAGATGGCATGATGAAACAAATAGTACTCATCTTGCTACAAGAACTAAAAATGACATTTATAAATTATTAAAAACTATTTTGAATTATGCTACTGCATGGCATGAGTTTAGCTTTGCTAAGGTATATCCTAAAATGTATAACTTTAATGATCCTAATGAATTTCCTAAAGAGCAATTATTCTTTACTTATGAAGAATTTAAACAATTTCTTTCGGTTGAAACTGATATCAAATGGATTGGTATTTTCGAGATTTTATATTACTGTGGATTAAGACGTGGAGAGCTTAGAGGACTACAATGGAAAGATATAAATTTTAAAGATAGGACTTTGAGTATAACTAAGCAAATTAATGATCGTTGTGGATCCGTTAAAAATTGGCGATTCTCGGTTCCTAAAACCAAAAGTAGTATAAGAATATTAAAGATGCCACAAGTCCTTACAAACGACCTTAAAATGATGAAAAAACAAGGTAGAAAAGATACCTGGATTTAATGATAATTTCTTTGTAGCTGGAGATATGCTTCCTGTTTGCAGTAATACTCTTACAAACCATAAAAATGTTAATTGTAAATTAGCAGATGTTAAACAGATCCGATTGCATGATTTCAGACATTCTTGTGCCTCTCTTCTGGTTAATAAAGGAGCTAATGTTCAAGTTGTAGCAAAATACTTAGGCCATACAAAAGTTGAAGAAACATTAAAAACTTATTCACACCTATTTGCAAGTACTTTAGATGAAGTAGTTGCCGTAATAGATAATTTAGACAATAATAAAACCGATGATAATTAGTCACCGGATTTTTTATTTTCAAGTTTATATTTAGTTGCATCTTTTATTATACTTTTATCTCTTCTATTCTTTTCATCTTGATATAATATCTTAAATCTCTTAATCTCTTTACTTACAAACTCCTTTAATTTCTTATCTTTTGGCTTAAGGGACTTAAAGAATAAGTATTTATCATTAAATGAATTTGCAATACCATATTCACCGGATACAATACCAGTGTTGAAAAGTAGGCAATCTATTTCATTTAATATTTTATCATTTTCATCTACCTTTGATATGATAAATTCAAAAACTTTCCAACAAGACGTTGAAACATCAAACAATCTGCATAAATCAATTACTTTAGTATAAGTTTCATAATTATCATTTTCATTCAAGTATTCTAATATATCGTTACCTAATTCATCATTATACTCACCTATTAAATAATGAATATAATTAGATATTTTATAATAATCATTTTCTTCTAAAATCTCCATGCATAATGATAAGTTACTATATCTTTCTTCTTTATAATTACTACAATCAGTTAAATTAATGTGACTATAAGAATTATATAAATTAGTATTTGGATTATCATTTATTTTATATCTAAGAAGTTTTCTTAAATCATCAGGATACTTTTCAAATAAATCATTTAAGAAATATTCATCTAATCTGTTAAATTCACTGTATCTAAAATTATCAAGTAATATTCCTAAGTCATCATAACTATAATCTTCAATAATCTTTTTTTCCGTATGAGGATTATTTAACAGTTCTCCCATAATTCCTTTATTAACTTTATTATATTCTTTAACCTTACTTAAAAAATACTTTTTATATTTTTCCTTATTTACCAAATCATTATTATTAACAATTAGTTTTAATATCTTTAATATCAGTTTTGCATTTTTAGTTTTTTCAGCATACTTTATTATTTTATCCAATACCGTTAAATCCATATTTCCAGCTCTAAGCATAGCCTCGATAATCTTTTCTGCTTTTATATCATTATCAATTTCATACTTATAATTCTTATCTTGTTTAACAATTCCAAGGAATATGTATTCATTCCACTTGGCTTCAACTATTTTTTGACCATATTTTGTTGATGATCCAATATCAATTAAAAATCTTCCTGCATTGTATATGTTTGAATTGCAAGTTTCTTCATTGTCCATAGTGTTCAATATAGCAATTATTTCTTCAATGTTATTGTCTTTAAAATCTTTAATATATTTATCTAAATAATCTTTTCTAAATTCCTCTTTCTCATTATACTTAACACCTGGTATCTCATCAATAAAAAAATTAAATAACATTGCATATAATTTTTGTACTTTATCTGTTTTTAATTTTTTATAAAATTTACTATCTTTTAATTTTGTATTTTTCCAAGCACACACTGATTTATACAATTCATTTTTACTAAAAATATCTATTCTTTCATAATTATTATTAAAAAATTCATATATTGGATTATAGTCAAATATATCAGTATTTCTTTCTAAGTCAGTATTAATGTTAATCAATGCACGTAAAGCATCCTTTGAATGATTATTTAAGAATATATCCAACAATTCATCTATTGATTTATATATTTTAGTTTTATAATTATCATTAGGATTTGTTTTACTACTTATAAAATTAATTTTATTTTTCTCAACTTCTTCGCAATAATTATAATTTATATCACAAAAGTATTCAGCCAGTTTAACTCTAACATACTCATCTATCTCTTTATCCATTATTGATGAATACGACATCTCATGTATATTATAATATCCATACCCTCTGCTAGAATCGGCTTTATCCGAAACTATCAAATTTTCCAAAAATTTATCAAACTTACCTACAATATTATTATCAATAGATATTCCATATAGAATTGAAATGATACTTTTAAAATCGTCAAGCCATAAATATTTATAATATTGTAAAAATTCTAATAACTTCCCATATTTATATTCATATGTATCATAGTTTAGAAAAGTTGCGGTTTCTATAGGTAATTCACTAAATTTTTTAACTATGGAATAAATTATTTCTGAGTCGTAAATATTTTTATACTTTTCCTCATATTCATTAACCAATGGAATAATTTCTACCATTTTATTAATAATGTCTTCCAATTCATTTAATGATTTTACTTCCTGAAGTTTCTTATTAAAATCTTTGTCTAATAGTAGTTCTATATTTTTGGCACCATTTTTTATACTATCAACACGCTTGTTGATTACTTCTAAACTTGCTATAACATTTAATATATCCTTTCTAGCTTTTTCAAAAATATTTTTTATTCTTTCATATTCTTTGACATCTTTTGATTGTAATTCGTCTACATCCTTGTAAAGTATATTATGACCAAATTCATTCATTGCATGAGATAATACTGTTGTCAATTGAATTTCACATAACATTCCCTTAAACTTATTTACATCCTTTTTCAGTGAAATTGTAATATTAGTTCCATCATATTTCATAATATCTTCTGATGGCCTATACGATTCAATATTTAACTCATCATAAATAATATCATTAAATCTTTTTAGATCATCTTCGTTATAAAAAATTACCCTTACACCACTAAGATCATTTAAGTTTTTAATATTACCACAAATACCATTAATAATTTTTTCTGTTAATTTATTTTCAAGTGAATCATAAGTTTTTACTCTGCTAGTTAAAGATTGATATTTAATCCCATTCTCAATTAGAATATTTTTAATTTTATTTTCAATATAAGAAGTAAATTCTACATACAATAATTGAGATGATAAATACTCTTTTAACATTTTATCCTTTACTTCTTTTAATTTTGATGATCCCATGTCTTACCCTCCTTATAAAAGAAAAAATTCTATACTTTAAATTGTATAGAACTCTATGATTACATTATACTACTTTATCTCTCAAATGTCTGCAATAATCATGCAAATTTAACAAAACTTGTTCCCGAGTTGTTCCCAAGAATTATTTTCAATCTTCTATATGCTCGCAAACCCTTATAAAGTGGGCACAAAAAATGAGAGCACGGTTAAATGCTCTCTTCAGGGGGATGATTTATAAAATATATTATGCATTTTGATTTAAGCTATATTTCTTTTCTTTGTAATATAAAGTTCTTAATTTATCTAATCCTAAATCACTATAATTAAAATTGAAACCATAACTATTAAGTTCATCAATCAAAAGCCTTCTTTGTTTTTCTAAAGTATATCCATAGTATTTTTTATTATCAAAATATAATAATAAACCAATCTTGTCTATTTCTTGAAGTTGAATTTTGGTAGTCATTCCTTCTTTAAAATAATGATGGTCTACCTTTTTTGTATCAAATACTTTTTTATAACCTTTATCAAACATAGTTTTTTCAAATAAATCTATATTATTTATAGGAATTGTACTTTCAGCGATAACATCGAATGAATTTTGTACTTTAAAGTCTGTTCCATTGACACTCCTAAGCCTAATACATTTTTCTTTCATTTCATTTTCAGATAAGTCATCTAAGTTTTGATTAGTAAAATATATATCATGAGTTAAGCAATTAAAATCATTATTTAAACCATTACTTTTTAGTAATTTATCATAATACTCAAAATTTTCTTTTAATTCAAAACCAACTTCTACTATTAGCATAATTGTTTCCTTTCTAAACAAGTCGAAACTTTCTATCGATATAAAAAGTGTAGTTATCTACAATATATATATTCGATAGATCACTTACATTTTAAAAAGATAATATTTTTATTTAGTAATTTTTATTTGTTCATTATCCATTAACATTTGTTTATTAATTTGCTCATAGACATACCAAGAATCTAAGGCGACGTTACTTTTTAAATCGACTGGGAATCCTTGATACAAATTATGTAATTTTTTTACATTTTGAATAACTGCATCTATTGTAATTTTTCTTTTTAAAGGAGAAGCTATATATAATTTTAGCAATTCACGAGATTTTTTCATATCGTCTTCACTAATTTTTAAATACGGATAAAATATAATATTATCCCTCGAATCTCCTTCTTTATATAACATAAGATTTTTCTTCGATTCTAAGCTTAAATCGGGAATTCTTTCAATAACAAAAAGATCGATGGCGTCTTTGAACAATTTAGCAATATACATATTATAAGTCATTTTTCTTGGTACACCATTATGGCAAATGCCAATATTATTCATATTTACGGTTCCAAATGGAGGTGTTCCAAGCTCGATATTAGGATATTTTATTAGTAACTGTTCCATTATATTTAATTTTATTTTATAGTCTTTAATGGTTGAATAAATTATAGTAACATCTTTGTGTTCACCATTATTAAAATAAGGTTTTATATCATAGAAAATCCCATAATTTTGACATAAAATAATATAATCTCTTATAAAAAGTGCACTGCTTTCATTAATTGGCATATTTATATAAAATCTAAAACTGCTTAAGTTATCTTCGTTAAAAAATAAACTTAGTGATGATTTAGTCATTTCATGTTCATTTGTATATTGATAACATCTTAGATATATTTCTTCTATTAAATCATCTAATGCAGGATCCCCACTATTTTTAAATTCAAAATTATCTATATAAGCTTTTATTTTTGGTAAGCCAACATTTTTTACTTTATTTAAATAATATGAATTAACTTGATCACCAGATTCTATCTTTTTTATAAATAATTTTATTCCGTCAACCATTGCTTCTATTCCACAATTTCTTACAAAATTTGAGGATTGATTTATTGTGTCGG
>UWSL01000008.1 GCA_900552975.1 uncultured Mycoplasmatota bacterium
AAAGTTGTGGATTTTATTTTATTTTTGTTTTTATCATTTCTATTCCATAATCTCTTATATAATTTTTGGATTTTATAAAGTTTATTATGAAATATTATCAAAAATAATATCAGTAAAAGTCTATTTAAAATCACATATATAATAAAATTATTTATAGTTTTCCAAATTATAAAATATAAAACTGAACAAGATAGTATCAATATTATACTTGCTATCGTAAATGTAAATATATCTGTTATTTGTGATTTTTCTTTATATAAAACTTTCAATATCACAAATTGCATTATTGTATATAATATCTGAAACCATATATTATATTTTATAAAATGTTTCAATAATAAATATTCTATAACCATTAATAAAATATATAATATTCTTTTCTCTTTTAAATCTTTTGCAAATATCATAAATAATGCAAAATAAATTGCTTCTGGTATTTGCCCTAAAAATATTTCCAACAAATCCATATTAAATACCTATTACATCATTTTAACTGTAAAAACTATTGCTCCTACAACTACTGTTATTATTGCTCCAGCAACTGTTTTCCACAGCCAACTTTGATTATCCTCAATTTTTTTCACTCTGCTTTCAAGACTTAAAATATCTTTCCCAAGAATATCATTTTTCAATTGTTCTTGAATTGGTCTTTCTTGTAATAAAATTTTAATCTCTCGAATTCCAGATTGAATTTCAGGAATAGAAGTATTAATTTTTTCTTCTATTTTAGACATTCTATTGTCTAATTGGTCTACTCTTTCATTAATATCCATTTTAAATTCCCCTCTAATATTTTTATAATTTAATTATACTTTAACTTTTAATTTTTGTCTAATATTATTCAACAACTTCAACAATTAAGTGATTAATTCTTTCATTTGCATTAACAGTAGAACCACTTGATGCTGATATATAAACATATATAATATCTCCTTTGGCTACATTTACTATTTTTTCGGTTATATTATTCGTTACATTTCCGCTACCTGCCCTAATTGCTCTTGCTATATATTCAGAATTTTTATAAATATAAAGATTATAAGTTCCACTTCCATTTACATTTACTAAAATTGTAGCCGAAACTTTTATCTTTTTTACATCTTTTTCTATTAAAATTCCTCCATTAGATATAGATAACTGTGAACCAATTAATTCCATCTTTGACAAATCTATTTTTTGTACTTGGTCTGCTGATCTTAATGTAGTAGTAGCATTAGGTTTTGCCATTAACATGCTATTGTAATTTACTCTATGACCAGCGATTTGTGCTAATCCTCCTACACTTTCATCATATAAAGCACCAAAGGATACTCCATTTTTATGATGTGCAACTAATGGAACACCAGCTCCTAAAGTTAAATTAAATGAATATGTAGATAATTCATCTGCTATAATAATAGAAAAATCATAACTTTTACTATTATCAAATCCTTCTGCTCTTAAATCTCCTTGTATCTTTAAAGTATTAGAGAAAGTACCTTTTGAAATTGAGGTTGGAGTTATATTAGTTGTACCAATCATTATGTCTGTACTATTTTTTTCTCTGTATTGATAGTAACAAGAAATTATAGAGTTATCTTTAGCTCCAAAATTTCCTATGAATATTTCTCCATTAAAAGATAAAGTAACTTCTGTTCCAATTCCACCTAATCCTCTTTTTACACTAGCATTTTTAATATTTATTAAAGTATATTCTATAAAATTACTATCATCTATTACTTTTTTTACCGACTTACTATTGCCTCTACTATCTATTGCATATACATTTATTTCTTTGTTATCCATATCATTTATTGCCATTAATACATTTCCTGTATCTTTATAACTTGCTTCTGATTGTTGCGTTCCAATTAAAGTACGATATTTGACTATTGTTGCTTTTTTTACTGCTACTGCTTTATTAGTTTTTGATATAGTAGTTTGTGCTATTGAATATCCTTTTATAAATTTATTTTTATCTCCAGTTAATTCCAATGTTGTTGGATTTATATCTTCATAATCAAAATCAGAAAATTTAGGAGTTGCAGTACCAACATAGATAGTTCCATATTGATATTTTGTTCCCATGTAACTATTTCCATTATATGTATTAACAGCTATTCTATAACTTGCAGAATTTCTTGTATTTAAAAATGAATAAAAACTATTTTGTTCAGCTTCTGTAAAAGTTACTGTTTTAGTTCCAGAGCCTTCCCAAATTGTTCTAGTCATAATAGTAGTATATCCACTTCCATTTGCATTTTTTACTTCATAATTCCAAATTGTTTTAAATCCTCCGTGGATTTTGTAAATAATAATCTCTTCTATTGTTATCAATATACCAATCTATATTAGTATCAATATAAGCTTCTCTAGGTAATTGGTCTAACCATACACTTCCAGAGGCACTACCATAACTAGGTCCGCCAACCACTACCATAAGGAAGTTGTGAACTAGAAGAAATACCAATTGATTTACTACCATCATTATTATGACCAATATCATATTTTGTTCCTGATACAAGCTGCACATCTGTTCCGTGGACTTAAACTAACATTTAAAGTATTAGTAAATAAAGTACCATCAATATATAATTCTTGATATAAATTATTTTGATATGAAGTATGTGCATTACATACTATATGTACCCAAGCATCAACATGAGATATGTTTCTACTGCTATCTTGACCATGCTCTGACCAATCTATATAATAAGAATAGCTATCTGATTTTTGGGAAACACTACCATAAATTCTACCACTTGCCATTTTCTTCTCCTTTTAATAATATTTTCTAAAAGAGGGAAACACCCTCTTTTATTTTAAAGAACATTAAAACATACCTGTTCTCCAATTTTTTGAATAAGTAATCCTGCTATTTGTGCTGTCTCATTAACAATCAAATTTTCTGTTGTTGTTCCTTTATCAGTAAATTCAGCAATTGTATTATTATTTAAAACATTATTAATTCTTACTCCATCACTATCTGCTAATAATTTTGTATTAGTTTTACTTGAAACAACTTCTATACCTTGACCTATTCTTACAGTATCAGTTACTGTTTCATTTTGGTTTTGTGTCCATGTTTGTTTATATTGACCTGCAATTAATAATAAATCTGATATATAGCAAGCATCATTAGTATCACTAATTATTTCAAATGTAATTGTATTATCTGTAACTTCGAAACTTCTTTCAAATTCTGTAATATCTAATTCAGTTAATTCTATTTCATATCCATTAATTCTAATTTTACATGATGCTAATTCTATTAACTTTTTATAAATAAAGCTTATATTGTAATAACCATTTTTTACAAATACTGTTTGTGATAAAATAGAATTTTGCAACATTATTGCATTGCCTGAAACACTATTATTTTTTACTTCTGTACTTGTGTATGATTTTAACTCTCCAGTCCAAAAGTCACTTCCAAAATATCCAACAGAATTTCTAAATAAATTATTTCCTCCTGTTGAAGTAATATTTGTTGTTAATCCATTTAACTTTTGTTGAACTTCACTAATTTGTGTTTTTATTCCAATAACATCTCCATTAGTAGAAGAAATTTCACTTTCAATATTACTTATTTGAGATGTTAAACTATCTGATGTTTGTTTTATTTGAGATTGAGTTTCAGTTTTTGTATAATAATTTTCATCTAAATCATTTACAATATCATTTTGAGAAGGCGACCAATCAGAAATAATATTTGTTTGTTTTACATAAATATTTTTCATATAAACCATATTTCCATCTGTTATTCCAGCAGTATCTCCGCCATATAAAAGGTTTTATTGCATAGTATGGATAATCTAATGTTGGATTTCCAGTTTCTATTTTTAATTGTATTTTTACCCATTTATTTGTTTTATAACTAGATGAGCTTAATAATGTCTTTTTTACTGATGCTCCATTTTTACTATCAATTGCATTGTCGCCTGACATAACTACTCCTGTTGATTTCATTGAGTTTACATAAGTATGTAGTGGACTAGAAATATTAATTGGATATGTTATATCAGTTTCTCCCTTTGCTAATTCTCTATATAAATACATTTCTAATTGAATTATATATGTAGAATTTGGCTCTAATCTTATAAATCCTGCATTATATAAAGGCAATTCATCATAAGAATATACTATACTACCTGTTGATTTTATACAATTAAATCCATCAAAGTTTTCTACATTTAGTATAATTCCATCTCCATTTGCTTCCCAACTATCAGTATTATTAAAATATCCAGAATTTATTATTAAATTATTTGCTCCACTTTGTAAGTTTTCAAACTTTTCACTTGTTTGTTCAGCTGTTTCTTTTGCTTCGTTTGCTATTTGAACAACTGATTTAACAGTAGAAGTAACTCCATCAAGGGTAGCTTCTATTTCTACCATTTTCTCATTAGTATCTGATATATTTTTTATTACTGCATCAATTCTTTGATTTGCTTTATCAACCAATAATTCAGTATGTTTTAATGCTTCTATCATTGGTGGAGTAAATTGGTATTTAGTTTCCGTCTTTGTCGCAGCAGGAGCTTCCATACTATCAGAAATTGTACCAGCATATTCTATTGTATGATTTAATAAATATGTTTCAAATGTTTCGTTATTTAAATTTGTTGCCTTTATTTTATCTTTGCAATTTAGATACATATATCCTATCATATCCATTGACATTGGAATATAAGTTAATCCAAATAAAATTCTTCCAGCTTTGATTAATTCTGCTCTCTTTGCTTGAGTATAAGCAAATGGATTGTCAGAAATAACAAGTTCTGTTTCTCCATATTGAGCAATACTTTCTTCATCTCTAATTGTTATATTTTCTCCTTCTACTTGACTGTTTCTTAAAATAATTACATTTATTGGACCATATATATCTTGTTTTTTAAAATTGTAATAATTATCAGCAGTTAATGTTTCTGCAACTTCATCTTTTTTCTCAAAATCCATAACTATATCATTATCTTCATCTATTCTAGCCCAATTAAAAGCCATTTGTGCTATTGCTTTTAAAACATCTCTTCTAGTAGTTCCTTCTTCAAATTGATTGTTTTCTACAATAAAATCTTGATTTAAAAATGAAGTTACTTTTGTAGATAGCCCTGATTGAGCCACAAGGTCATCAAATAGCTCTTTTAATTTGCAAGGGTATGTCATTCTATCAACCCAAGGTAAATTTAGCTTTATCATATAATCTAGTGCTTCAAAAGAAGTATTATCATTTACTTGGTCATCTTCTGGCTTTTGTACTATAAAAGTTCCATACTTTATATATTCAGTAGTTCCATTTTCTAAATCTACACCTAGATATAATTCAAATTCTCTATCTTGTATGCTAAAAGAGCTATCCACATTGTTAAAATTACCTGTTACTCTTTTTGCAACTGTACCTCCAATAAAACCTTCATCAGGAACATATCGTAATTCTTCAAATGTGCAATCTTTTAAATAATTATTTTCATCTATAATCATTTCTGGTTTTGTATCTGTTGCTAAAACTTTTAAATATCCTCTTGTTACTTTTCCACTTAATATTCTAATTTTAGCTTCATTAGAAAAATTATACATAATTTCCTCCTTAATGTTCTATTAAACTAAATTGTTGGAAGTCTATCATTCTTCTTCCTTCATAAGTAATAGGTTTATATGTCAAATCTGTGTGATACATTGTTGCAGTTTCATATCTATCATAATCTTCATTATAATATTCAACTTCTAAATACATATTATCTAATGCTGAATAATATGTTCTAAATTGTTCTGGTGTCATTACTGGAAATTGTATAATTAGTTTTGTAGGTCTATGTGGCAATTCTTTTATTATTAATTTACCACTTGCAACCCTTCCAGCATCTGTAACTTGAACTAAATGAGGTTGTACTTCAAATCCATCTCTTTTAGGAAGAGGAGAATTAAAGTAACAACTCCCAATCCTAAAATACCAGTCTTTAAAATTACTCATAATTCTCCTCCTATACTTTTATTATATTTGTACCATACATATTGTTTTCACTAGAAACATATTGTCCATATCCAGAGTAAACTTTTTTGTTTCCAATGTAAACATTTACTGGTTGTCTTTCATTTCCTCTATTTTCTTGCATAGCTTGGCTTACACCTTGATATGCAGCTTTAGCAATACCTGCTTCAATTTGGTCATTGTTTGCAACTGCTGCTTTATTTCCTATATTTCCTACAAGTTCTGGTCCTGCTTCTCTTGCAATAAACATTTGACCTGTTTCTGGGAAACCACCATCAGCAAACCAGTTAAATGAAGGTAATATCAATCCTAAAGTTGAGAAAAGACCACTATTTTTTGATTTTAAATTACGCATAGTTGTTGAAAATACATTGTTTAAACTTCTTTTAAAAGAACTATCATTTACTTTTAAACTATTTGAAAAACTATCTCCAGCACTAGAACCAATAGTAGATGCAGTATTTGTAATTGCCCATTTTCCTCTGTTCATAGCATTGTCAAATTGGCTTACCGCTTGTTCTCCTGCTGCTGTTGTATTAACATTACTTTTCATACTATTATTTACACTTGTTGTTAATGTTTGAGCAGATTTTGCAGCTTCTGGTGTCTTTCCTTGAATAGATGTTATAATTCCATCTCCAGCAGCATTTCCAACATCTTTTCCTGCATCTTTAGAAGCATAAGTTTTGCTATATATATTTGAAATCATATTATTCATAGCTGTATCTGTAAATTTTGTTGTAGCATTTATTATTGTATCACTTTCTGTCCATGATAACATAGGACTATCTAATGCTTTTTTTATAGTATCTTTTTCTTCTTGAGTAAATTCTAATGAATTTCCTTCCGCATCTTTTATTTCTCCACCAAATTCAATTATTTTATTTAAAACTTTTGCTTTATCTGCTGCATTTACTTGTGTTGGGTCAGTTAAAATTTTACTAATTATTTTCTTTTCTGCATCAGTAAATTCTAATGAATTTCCATACTCGTTTTTTATAGTAACTCCATCATTTTTTAAAGATTGAATTATACTACTTCTTGTTGTACTATCTAATTGAGTAGCATTTGACCAATTATTATTTAAAATTGCTTTTTCAGTTTCTGTTAAACTTGCTCCCTCTACTAAAGCATCTGACATATCATATCCAGCTTCTTTTAATGCAACAATTGCTCTAGGTAAATTATCATCTTTGCTATTTAATATTTCTTGGAAATAACCATTAATTGTTTCTCCACCTTTTCCAGATACATCAACATCTCCAATTATTTCAAGATTTTTATTTATACTGTCTACAACATCTTTCATATCATCGGCAGTATCTGCTCCACTTGCTGCTAATTCGGCTCTAATAGTTAACCAAGTTCCTTTATAATCTCCTTGTATTTCTTCTAAATGTTTTTGATTTTCAGCCATCATCTTTGTTTTATCTTCTTCAAGAGCTTTTACTAAAGCAGTATCTCCTTCGGCTTGTGCAATTAAATTATCATAATAATTTTCTATTTGAGTATTAGAATTCTTTATATTTTCTACTTGTTCTTCATATATTCCTGATAATTCTTCTATATATTTTTTTGCTTTTTCTGGACTTTCTAAATTTATTTTTAAAGTAGTTGCATTCATATTATCTGAAAAACTTTTAAATTTAGTTTCAGCTTCTGATACACCATTATTTAATCTAGCCATTTCTTGTAATAATTCAGCAACTTCTTTTCTATATTCTTCTTGTGTCTTATTACCATTTCTATATGCAGTATTTAATTGTGTCATTTTGAATTCCAAATCAGCTACTTTGTTTCCTTGTGCTTGTTGTACTTTTATTGCATTATCAATCATTTTTTGTGCATTTTCATCATCAATTTGTCCAAGGTTCTTTAATTGGTTTATATTAGTAATTACTCCTGATACCATTTTTGCTAAATTTTCTTGTGCTATATCTCCAAGTTGTTGGAAATTACTATTCATACTATCAAAATCACTATCAGTTGCACTATAAAATAATGATGACATTTTTGCAGAAAGATTTTCAATACTTACAGCTGTTTCATCAAATTTTTCGTTATTGCTATCTATATCTTCTCCAGCACTTATTATGGTATTTGTATATTTTGAAGTTTCATCATTTAATTTAGTATAATAATCAATAACTGCTTCCATTGATTGACCTTGACCATCAAACATTCTTGCTAATGCTCTATCATCTGCCATTTCTTTTTGTGCTTTATTATATGCAATTACTCCAGCAGTTACTGCTGTTATAGCTGTAATTACTAATCCAACAGGACCTAACATTGCATACATTGCAACTCCAGCCGCAGTTATAATTGGCACTACATTTAGTAATACAGTTCCTAAATCTGATGTTCCTTTTGTAAAGTCCTTTATTGCACTATATATAGTTACAAATACTCCAACCATAGCAACTAAACTTACTTTGAATTTTTGCATTGGAGTTAATGCTTGCATATATCCTTTAAAAGAACCCCATAAAGATGAAATTGCTGCTGCAAATCCTCCTGTAACTGTTGTAGCACTTGAAAAAGCACTTATTGCTAATTTCACAGCTCCAATAATTGATGTTAATAAAGTTCCAACTGTTTTCATTGTTTTAAATTTTGATAAGAATTTTGCAATCCAATCCCAAGCAAATGCAGTTAAAAACATTGCTCCTATTCCTTTTAATAAAGGTTCAAACTTCTTTAAAATAGGAGATACTTTATCCCATAATCCTTTTATTTTATCAATAAATTTAGAAATTTGTTTTTTTATTTTTTCTAGTTTTTGTTGAGCTAATCCAGTTAAAGCATCATAGTCTGGTAAAGGAATTCCTAAACTTCCGCCAACTCCTCCTGCTCCAGCTCCTTTTCCTGCTCCAGCTCCGCTATCTTTATCAAATGTAATTACATTTAATTCATCAAACTTATTTAACATTCTATCTAGTTCTTTATTTGTCTTTTTAGCAGAACCTCCAATATCCCCAATACCACTAGAAACTCCACCAAGACCATCACTTAAATTTGAATAGTCTACTTTAGGTAATGCAAATCCAAAGAATTTAGCAATCATATTAGCTAATGTAGTTAATGCTTGTGTTATTAACATAATATATGGTATTGCTGCTGACAGAATTGGAATAAATATATTACCAACTGCTCTTGCTAAAAGAGTAAATTGTTGTTGTAATACTCTTAAGGCATTAGCTGGTGTTATAAGTGTTCTAGCCATATCTCCTTGCATTTTTGTAGTTTTAGTCATTATTTGATAATATAATAATTCAGTTTTTTGAGCTCTTGTCATAGAAGCAACTTTTTTGTCTATACCTAATGTATAAGCAGTTTCTTGTAATGTAGCTTGGTCTAATGCAATACCAACTGCTCTCATTGGTTCAATTTCTCCTGAAATACCAGATTTTATTTTTTGCATCGCTTGGTCAATTGGTATATTCAAGAAAGAACTCATGTCATAACTTAATTGCGTTAAATTTTTAGACATAGTATAAGCAGCTTCATTTGTTAGCCCAAATCCTTCAACTAAAGAATTAAACATTCCCATATATCTCATAACATTAGATGGGTCTACCCCTAATGCTGCTGAAAATTTATCAGTAAATTCTTGAGCTTTTTGAGCTGCTTCTCCCATAGATACAGTAAATAAGTTCATATTTTCTATGTAAGCATTGCTTTCATTTACAAAACTTCCTAATACACTACCTAACCTTTTCATTGTAGCAATTAGTAACCCACCTTTAATTGCTAGTCCTGATATTCCACTAAACAATCCAGAAGAAAAAACTCCAGATGATTGTTTTGCATTTTTAGTTGTACTACTTAAAGCAGAATTAATTTTACTAGCATTAGATGGTAATGCAGAAAAAGCAGTAGAAACCTTTGTCATTTCTGTTGCTAAAGGAGATAAAGCATTTGTTAATTCTTTTATTTTTGATGTAAAATTAGATATTTCAGTACTACTTAAATTTTTACTAATTTCAGGTATTTTTTGTAATTGAGTAAGCATAGAACTTAAATTAGTAGCTTTAGAAATACCTGTTAACCCACTTAATGAAGTTTGTATTTTTTCTATACCTGTTGTATCAATAGAAAATCCTGATGTTATTTCTTTTACTTTTGCTAAATTTGTACTAAAAGAACTTAATCCTTTTAATCCAGAATTTAAAACAGATGTTAATTTTGTTATACTATTTGCTAAATTTTCTAAATTTGAACTAGCACTTTGGGAATTAGCACCAATCTCAATACTAACTTCATCAATAGTAGTTTCCATATTTCCCACCTACCCTTCTTTTTGAAATTGTTTTTTAGTGGCTCTAGCCCAGTTCGAGAAAAATATTTGTGCTTTTAATCTTTCATTCTCGACCTCTTGTGCGGTAGGCTCTTTATTTCTTTCTTTTTCTTCTAATTTCTTTTCATATTCTTCCATTCCCCAAGGAACTTTAGGATATGGCAGAGGCTTCGTTCCTGATTTAGAAAAGGCATGTAATACAGGAGATACATCACACAATGCCTCATATATATACATGCCTTGTTTCCAAATATTCCATTGGTCCATTTCGATTTCTCTATCAAGTTTAACTTTATAGGCTTTAAGATACATTTTAGTCATTGTAACATCTTCTCGCCAAAATTGTTCGTATGTCATTCCTATGCTCATAAAATAAGGACACAATTCTTGAAACTTTTGATATAGGAAGATATGCTCTGCATTGTTGGATTTTACCCAACTATCTTCCAATCTATGTTTCCCTTATCGCCAACATTCTCATCATCAGTTAAACTTTCATAAGTTTCCATAATCATTTCAGCAATTACTTCAATTAATTGTTGTTTATTTTTAAATCTATCATAACATTCATCTATGAAAGCTTTTTTTACATATCTATGATTTTTATAGAATAATCCTTGAAAAGCTAATGGTAACATACTCATAGGCTTTGATGTCATTTCGTTGACATTGAAACCTTGTTTTTCTAATATTTCGATACTCTCTCTATTATATTCCAATACATATTTTTCGCCATTTTCTTCAAATTCAATTTTCTTATTCATATTTTTACCTCTTTTCTTTTATTTTATTTTATCCAGCTGTTGGTTTAGCTGCATCTTCTGGAGCTCCAGTAGGTGTTATATAGTTTGTAATTTCTAATACAGAACTTACGGCTGCTTCTGGAATTCCCATACTTGATGGATTTCCTGTAAAATATAAACCATTTGTTAGCCCTGGTATATCAATTAAGAACCAAGTTGCTTTATTTGCGGCTTTACCTGCTTCATATTTTTCCATTAATTCTCCCCACATTTCAACTAATTCTTGTGTTAAGTTGAATGTAAACTCTAAAGCTCCTCCTAAATCTTTTAAACCATCAATATATGTTTTATATTCTGTTTGATTTAAATCAGTTGTTTCTAGTGTTTCTGGTGCAGGGTTCATTGATGGAATACTTTTAACTCCTACTAAATCTGTGTAGGCTGATTTTGCAGTAGGTCTAGTTCCTTTTGTTTCTTCTACTGCATAATATAGATGAATACCAGCTGTACTTAAATTAATAGCCATTTTAAATTCCTCCTTCTTAACTTCTTGCATATATTGTATTAGTATCTAAACCAATACTACAAGAATATCTTAAAATATATCTTATGACATCTTTGTCATCTACCATTGGTACTATTGATGGCGTTCCAACTCTACTTAATTTATAGTTTGGTCCAGTTAAAAGATTGTTTACAATCTTTCCCATCAACATTGCACTTTCAGTAGCTTCTAATTCAGTAGTATTTCTACTACAACATTCTATTTGATAAGATAAATCTGAAACATGTTCTCCATTATTATCAGTAAATTTAGAATTTTCTGTATTTTGAATTTCTAAAATTGTAATTAATGGATAATTTATTTCAGGAACTGTATCATAAGCACCTTTTACCGTTGTGTCTTGAAAGTCAGTTAAGGTCAAAGTAGTTTGTTTTATCACATCTTCATATTCTATTGGTTTTTTAAATTCTTCTTTTATGTCTTTTTTTAATTGTGGAATTAAAGTTTCGATAAGACATCACTCACTTTCTGCTTAATTATTTGACTTTTTCTATTTCTTAAAGACATTGCAGCATTAAATACCTGTTTACCAGCAGGAATACCAGTTGTATATACAGTTTCTCCATCTTTATCTTTATAAGTCCAATATTTTGTTCCTATTGGAATTCCTGTATTTTCATTAACTTTAACACTAGCTCTTCTTATTTTTCTACCAGTATTATATCCTGCCAATGGGTATTGACTTTTATATGGGTGTGGGCTCATTTCTCCTTGTGTACCTGTTCCGAATTCATCATACAAAACTTGACTTCCTCTCATTCCAACTTTTATCTTATTATCGTGATTTTCCTTGAAAGTAGATACATCATCATTACCATCTTTAAATTGAGTAGCAGACAAATTATTATCAATTTCACTTCTAGCATAATCTGCTAATTCGTTTTTGATATCATTAGTCGCTTGGTTCAAATTATCTTTTAAATTATTTATTTTTTGTAATAAATCATTTAAACCTTGGTTAGATAATGGAACTTTTATACTTTTCATTTTTGACCACTTAACTTTCTTAACTTAATTTCAGATTGATTTAATGTATTTGCTGGATTACCATCAACAATATAATCAGCACCTTTACATAGCTCATCATATTCTTTTGGTGGTAAAACATATATATAGCACTTATCTCCATTTTTAAATAAAGATGCTTCTTTTGGTGTGCATTTTATTTTTAAATACATAGAATAATCTTCGCCTAAAGTTAATCTTTCTCCAACACTATTAGTTGGTTGATAATTAAGATTACATGGAATTGGCTTATCAAATTTAGTTGTATTAGGAATTTTTTTACACAAGTAAAAAGGTCTTTTGTTTCTTTTCATACAAATCATAGTTCTCTAATCCTCCCTAATGGTACAATTTCTTTTAAAATATCATTAGGAAATTCAGAAGCTCCAGCATAAGTCCTAGAAACTCCATTTTCAGAATGTGCGAGTTGACCCTCTGCTCCCATTTTTGCAAAAGAACATATAGCAAGTCTAACAACAATTCCTCTATATTTATCTTCAAATAATTTTTGGTCAGTTGATATGAAATGCCTTCTGTCATTAACAGCTTCAATAGCATTTTCTATTTCATCATATAAATCATTATCATTTAAATTAGAAATATCAAATCCTCTATTTTTTAGCTGCCTTTTTAATTTTTCTAATAAAGAAGAAGCTTCTTCTGTATTTTTATATTCTTCAAAAGTCATCATATCCACCACCTCTTTTAATCAATATCACTAATTTTGTCCATATTCATTTCTAAACTTTTGCTAGAGCCTTTTCCAGAAGAAAATTTATTTTTATCTAAATAAAAATCTGAAACTGAAACTTCTGTAACTTCATTGCTTTTTGGCTTTTCAATTCTAGTTTCTCTTCCGCCGACTGGCTTAACAGAATATTCATTTCCTTTTTTTTCAACAGAAACTTCTTTGTAATAGTTGGCAACTTTTACATAAGGTTTTCCATTAATTACATAAATCATTTATTTTTCCTCCTTATTTTTAGATTGCCTATTATTTTTCTTTTTATCTTCATCTTTAATGTTATTAGATAACATACCAAGTATGTTTTCTAAACTATTATCTTTTTTTTCATCATCATCTTTACTTTTATTATTAGATACCTCTTTATTTTCATCAGGATTTAATTCAGGCTCTTTTTTATCATCATCTGACAAATTACTTATGTTGTCTAAAAAATCATCTAATTCTTTATCCTGATTTGTTTTATCAGCATCTATAATTGTGTTTTTTTCAATATCTGATGTTTGAATATTATCGTTGGTAGAAGAAGCTTCTTTTTTAGCTTCTTCTTTTTCATCAACGATAGTATATCCCATTATTTTAAACATTGTTTCATAAGTATTTTTAGAAACTTGTAAAGTATGATTTCCTTTTTTTATAGTAATCATTTACTTCATTCCTTTCTAGGCTACATTTCCTATAATTATTTGGTCAGCAGCTTCAAATGATGGTAAAACTACTTGTGATACTTTTGTATCAACTGAAACAGGGTCTGTTGTTTTTGTAGTTGTGATAGCAACACCTGTGTCAACAATTACAACTTGTGCATCAGTAGCACCGCTTCTTAAGTCTGCTTCTTCTGGTGTAGTACCAAACCAAGTATTTCCTAAATCGCCTTCTGGTATCATAATAAATAAATCTTCTGGTAAATATTTTTGAGCTTTACCGCTTTCATCTAAATAGCTTTTATCATATACAGCTATATCAATGTTAGCATTTTCTCTGAAATAATTTCTAACATTCTCTTCTGTTAAAGTAACTTTTCCGTTACTCATAACATAGATTGCTTCTTTTATTCCTGTATTTTTCATTAACATTCTTAATACTTTTCTTGAAGTAACTGCTCTTCTTGGTCTTGCAAATCCTTTGTTTTCAATAACATCTTGCATAGCAGTTATGTCATCTAAAGGACTAGAAGTTGGGTCACTCCATAATTTTGTTGGTTCGTATTTTTGGTTGCTTTCCAAACCATAATTATAAGAATATTCTTGACCATTATTTGCTAAAACAACTGTACCAGTAGAAAGTAATTGCATTCTCATTCTTTCTCTTGTTACTGCTGCTGCATCTAATAATGTAATAGTATCATCAAAAATATTTCTTAAAATTGTATCAACATAATCAGCATTTCCTGCTTCAATAGCAATTAATAATTCTTGTCTTAATTCTTCATCGATAAGCATATCATTTTTAAAGAATGGCATTTTTGTTTGTACTGCTTCAAATCCAATTCTATCTTTTTTAGTTGATTTAGCATCAAAAGCAGAAAGACTTAAAGATGTTGACAAACCTTTTGCTCCTTTAATCCATTTTAAATCTAATCCCATTTTCTTTCTAGCTGGGAATAATTCATCTCCCAAAAATGGTTGCATATTTTTATCAGCTATTGTTGTATTGTAGTATGCAGCAAGAGCTTTAGCTGTGAAATAATCAAATATAGTATTTCCTTCCATTTTTATTTTCCTCCTTTATTATTTAGTTCTTTTTTCACCACTACCAGTTAAAAATGTAACTTTTCCTGATAGTGCAGTTTTTACTTCTGCTGTTATTAGTTTAAAAGTTTCAGTATCTAATTTGTCTAAATCAACAAATCCAAATAAAACGATTGTACCGTTTTCATTTCCTGCTGTTACATCAACATCATGTAACAAAATTCCAGCTGGTTTTGCCGCTTCTGCTCCTGAAATTGTAAAAGCAGTATTTCTAGCTTCTATATCTCCATATATTGGAGTTCCAGCTTTAATAACTTTTTTACCATTAACCTCTGATACGCCTGTATTGGCTACTATTACTCCAAAAGAAACCATTTGGCTATCTGCTAACATAATTTGTTTTGGATTTTTTGGATATTTTGTTTTAACTACCATGTTTGCCATGTTAAATTACCTCCTTATTTAAAATAACTATTTTCTTTTTTAATACTTGTATTAGCTTTTGCTAATCTTTCTGCTCTTTCCTCTGCTTCTGTTTTGCCATTATCTCCATTGCCATCTCCAGATTTAAAGTTTCCCATATCTCCAAGTTTATTTTTTGTAGTATCAGCTTTACCTTTTTCATAAGCTTTTTCAACAAGGGTATTAATATAATTAGCAATTTTAGAAGTTTTTACTTCATCTTCTGATGAAATTGAATTTATAAATTCCCCAAATTCTTTGTCATCATCTGCTATTCCAGTATTTAATCTAGCTTTTGCAGTAATACTCATAGCTTTATATTCACTATTATTAATTTTCCCCTCAAGAAGTTGTTTTTTTAATTCTTCTAATTGGTCCTTTAAAGCTTGGTCAGCAGCTGCTTTCTTTTCATCATCTGTCATTTTGTTTTGTAATTCAAGATTTTTGGCATCTAAAGCATCTTGAAGTTTTTTCTTCTCTGCTTCTGCCATTTCTTTGTTTACATATTTTCCATCTCCTAAAACTTGGTTTTTAAAAAATGCTTGGATTTCTTCTTGTGTCATATCTTCTTTATAAGCATCTCCCATAATCTGTTTTAACATTTCTTCCATAATGGTACTCCTTTCTTTTCAACCGTGATTATAGCCCTTCTCTGGGCAAGGTCTATCTACAAATATAGCCATTGTAGAACTGGCAATTTATATTTTCAGCTTTCGCTGTTAATATCTATTTTTCTTCTTTTTTATTATGTTTTTCACTGATTTTATTCATATTGTTATTATATGTTGTGCTTTTATATCCTGTATTTTCTTTTGCTTTATTTTGATTTTGATTTTGATTTTGATTTTGATTATTATTTGATTGTAATACTTCTTGCGTTTTTTTCTGTAATTCTAAATTTTGTTCTGCTACATCTTGCCAGTATTTTTTACCTCTATCTATTACTTCAACTACATCTGTTGTCATATCACATATTTCTAAAGCATCTGCTGGGTCTAATGTTTTTGTTCCATGTAATGTACTAAATGATTGTGCTTTAGTTTGTAAATTATCATTTTTATTTCTAGTAAATTTTACATCTAAATCAATTGTTTTAAAATCTATTTTTGCCATTCCTAATAATTGTAATATTTTTATAGCAACCGCAATTTGCTTTTTCTTTGCTATTTTAAAATAATTTTCTTTTATTCTTGCAACAATTTCTATGTCTGCCCAACCATCTCTTAATTTTACGGCATCTCCAGTATCTCCCCCGCCTCCGCCTCTTGTCTTTCTGTCTGGAATTCCTATAATGGTTTTATAAGCTTCTTCTAAATATTCTCTTAAATTATTTATTCCCATACTGTCTATTTGTTGATATAAGAATTTTGCATCAACATTTTGTCCGTGGTGCTCCTAATAATTCAAGTATTCTATTCTTCTTTGCTTGTGATGTCACATTATCATCTAATTCAGAATTTATAATTACTAATAAACTTTTTATAACATTTTCTACATCATTTACACTATCAGAAGCAATTTGGTTTAAAGCATTCAATACACTTATCGCCACTTCAAAATCTCCCATTAAGAAATTATTATTCTGAACCATTTGAATTGGGTTTAGTCCAATTAAGTTAACATCTTCTCTAACTTCGTTTCTAGTTCCGCTTAATGTTCCATTACCTTGCGATTTTATATAGAATATTTGTGTATCTGTAAAAGCAGTAAAATATGTATATTTCTTATCTGTCCAAAAAGTACATGATAATCTTACTGGATTTCCTATTTTAGATGATTGAATTACAAAAGTTGATAAAACATCTAAATTATTTATTGTTATTGGAACATCTGGCATATAATCGCTAGATAGTTCTTTTGATGGCAATGTGCAAAGATAGCTCAATCCACATATTGCTGCAAAAGTTGCAGTTTCATTATCAACTGTGCTAGAGTTTTCATATTCAAAAATGTCTGCTAATTGTTTTATGTCTTTTCTATATTTTGCTTTTCTTGGAATTATTTGAATTGGTTTTCCAAATGTATATCCAACTATATCTCTTACACTAGAATGTGCATAATTCAATACAACTCTATTATTTATTTCGCTGGTAGAAGGTGCTGCTCTTTTTAATACATCTTGTTGCCCTTTATAATAATTAATTAAATATTTCATATCATCAACATTTAATCTATGAATATTTAAAGCATCAAATAATATTTGAATTATTGTATCTTTATTTATTTCTCTATCATTGAAAATTCTTCTTCGACCTTTACCAATATTACCTGACATTTCGCCAATCACAAAATCACTTCCTATCAACAAAAAAAGCTATAACTTTAATAAGTTATAGCTCTCTGGCTTAATTTTTATTTACGGCTCACAGGCACTTCTTTTAAAAATATTTCTTTTCTACATCTTTTGCAGTAAAGATATACATTTTCAAGTTTGCCTTTTTCTTCTAGTTTGCATAATGTTTTACCGCAAATTGGACAATTGACATTTGTTTTCATTTTAATACCTCACATTTAGTATATTAAAACTCAAAAAAAAAGTCAATAAAAAGAAACATAATTTTTAAAATTATGTTTCAAACGGATTTATTATGGTTAAATTTTTTCAAAATTATATATATCATATCTTTATTATAATTGTCAATTATATTCCTAAATCTTCTCTGCTTTTTGAACTTCTTGCTCTTCCAACTCTTACACAACCTAATATATTTGTAAATAAATTTGCTAAACTATCAGGAGCATCATCATGTTGCTTTCCTTGCATATTAGCAGATTGATTAAATTTAGTTAATTCATCTAAAAAGTCATTATACATTTTATGATTTCTTATTATCTTTCTTTCTTTTATTAATAACCTATAATCACTTTCTGGAACTCCTTTTATAGCACCTTGACAAGCTAGAATTCTATCTAATTTAGATTTTGTTGTAGGAACTTTAGACCATGTTATATTGCATCTATAATTATATTTCTTTAATTCTTCTTGTACTTTTTCTGCATACATATCTCCACCATTGTTAGCTTCAAAGTGACAAGCTGTTATTTGATATTGGATTATAGCATTTACTACTAATGGTATAGTTTCTTCTTTTTTTGCTTGACTAAATATTACATCAGTTAAATATACATCATGGTTATCATATTCAGAACATATTGGCATTGATAAACTATCTCCACCACCCCAAGCGACATCGACTGCTGCTATTCTTCTTTCCAATCCATATTCTGGTTCTTCTAAAAATTTTGTTAATTCTTCTTCACTAAATACTATTCCTAATCTTTCAATTGGATTTTGTTGAATTAAACATTCAAAACTAACTGTGTCCATTAAATCTTTATCTTCTAGTAAAGCTTCTGTTGTTAATGCAAATCCATATTTATAATTAAAATTAGTTTGATTATTTTCATTTAATCCGTGGTACTCTTACTACTTCTATTCTTTTTGGTGCTCTAGTTTTATAATATTTTATTATTCTTGATAATGGGTCATTAATACTAAAAATAGTACCAATTATAAGCATTTTACAGTTACCTTGCATACGCTTTTTTAAAGTTCCAGTAAATTCTTCCCACTTCTTATCAAGTACATCTTTGTTTCTAGCCTCTTCAATATTTTTTATTAAGTCATCTATATAAAGAACATTATGAGCTCTAGTTCTACCTGTTATACCTCCATCAAATCCACAACAATATAATGTATATTCTGAATGTGGCCTTTTCTTTTCATCATCTCTATAATCTAATGTCATATTTTCAGCACTTTTTAAAACATTCTTTAAGTTAGGGAAAATCTTTTGAAAATTACCATTTTCATCTTCAATTAATGTTATTTCTCCTTGATAGAATTTATCCTTTGCAATTGTTGCAGAATAACTTACCATCATATTTGGCAAGTCAGGAGCTTTACCAATACAGAAAGACATAAATCTTTTTCCAAGTTCAGTTTTTCCAGTACCTTGAGGCATTGATATTGTCATTACTGCTTTTGGCTTGTAATAAAATTTATCTAACTTTCTTGATATTGGACCTAGGACTGATGTCCTTGGTGCAAAAAATTGTTTTTCAGGTGGAATTCCAAACTCAATTGCTATAACATAGTAACTAAATAAATAACCTGCTAAATAATAATAATTGTTTTTCATAATAGTAACAATTTCTTGTTTTTGATTAGGATTATCAACAAATTTTAATACTTTAGGTACTAGTTGCGTTATTTGTATTGCAACTTTGATACTATTAGAATATTCTAATTCATCTTTCTCTGAATTATATATTATTCTATCTTTATCTTTTTCATTTTCTTTATAAAAAAATCTTAAAGCATCTAATTGCTTTACTTTTTGATAATAATCTTTTTCATAAGACAAATGATGCTTTATTTTTTTTATTTCTATTTCATAAGACATAATTATATCTCCTTTATTACATTTCTTCTTTTAATAATTCTAAAGCTTTTGAAATATAATCATTCATGCTTACAAAATTTTTAGTTCCTTTGCTTTTATTGCTCAATTCTTTTAGCCATTGATGCTGTTCTCTTGGCAATCTAACACTAAAACAAATTGTTAATCCTGTTTTTTCTTTATTTATTTTTCTTCCCATGTTTCCTCCCCTTTGGGCTGTAATTCATCATTTATCAGAAGGAATGGCAATTGATATAGTATTTGCATTTTCTTGTATTGCTCTATCTAATATATTGTCAATTTTATCTAAAATTTCAAGAGCTCTTTTTTCATTATCATAATGAACTATTGGATATTTTTCTTGTCCATTTAAAGATGAAGTTGTTAAATATCCACCTCTTTCAACTTCGACTTTATCTTTCATTTTAACTAATGCTTTTTCCGTTCTAAAAAAAATATCCATAAATACCACCTCTAAATTATTATTTCACTAATCTTAAAACATTCTCTATAATTTTCGTTATATTTTGTTTCAAATTCAACTAATACAAAATTAGTATATATTGCAACTATTTTTCCTTCTTTGTATCTTTTTTCTTTTTCTTTTCTTCGTTCTCCTAATTTATAAGGTATATTAACTTTTACTATTGTGCCTATTTCCATAGAAAAGCCTCCTTATATTTATTCTTGAGTGTCTGTGCTTCCAAATCCTCCAATTCTTTCTCCACTTGCATTATCATTCATTACTGTATTGTATTGCATAAATATTCCTTGACCTAATTTTTCTCCTGCTTCTATTACTACTGTTTCATTGCTTAAATTATAAAAAGCAAACATCATCTCTCCTTCATTATCAGGATTGTCTACATAATCAGCATCTATTATTCCTACACTATTTGGAATTACTAATTTTTTCTTTTTAGGATTTGAACTTCTATTTACTAACATCAAGAATTCATTATCGTTCATATAAGCTTTTATTCCTGTTGGCACTAAAGTTGGATTATCTCCTATTTTGTATGGTGGAATTTCAATCTTTTCTGGATTGTAAAAATCATATCCAGCACTTTTAGCTGTACTTCTTTCAGGTAGTCTTTTGTTTTCAATATTTGAAACTCTTTCTACAAATTCAAATTTTCTTATTTTTTGTACCCCATAAGGTCCACTTTGGTTTTCTTCCATTTTTATCTCTCCTTTTTTCAATACCATTATATATTATTTTTTATTTTTTGCCAAGTGTGTAAATTAATTTTGTTATTCCTCTTTCATAAGTATTTTTCTCATCATTAATTCTGATGATTTCATTTTTTAAATCTTCATTTTCTTTGCATGATTTTTCATATTTTTCAAGATTATTTTTATTTCTTTGTTCAAAATTTGTTAAAATAGCTTCTAATTCTTGAATTCTTTTATTCATTTCATCTGTTTTTCCATTTGTATGTTTTAATTGTTCTACTAAACATATATAATCTTTTTCTGCCTTTTCTTTTTGCTTTTTCATATCTTCATATTGATTTTTATATTTTTCATTTTCTTCATTAACTTTTTTTATTTCTTTTGAAATCGTACATACATCATTAATTGGCTTTTGGATTAATCCTTTTAATTCTTTTACTTTTTTTATTAATTCGGATTTTGTTAATCCTTCAAGATTTTCTTCTAATTCTTTCATATTTTTCCTCCTAATCTATTCTTGGAATATGGGTTTCAAAACTTCTTTTCATTTCTTCTTCTATTCTTTTTGCTATTTCTGTTGGATTTTCATTAGTAGGGATTAAAGATTGTTGATAACTACATTTAAATAATTCTGGGTTTAACCTACATTCTACTGCATATCTTAAAGCATCTGCTGCATCATCTCTATAATCTCTTTTATTGTTACCACCAATATACATTTTTTCTAGGTTTTTAAAATTATCTAATGTTTGAATTACTGTTGTTGCTAATAATTGTGGTGGAACATGAGGACATAGTTTATAAAATAAATCTGCTATTTGTCTTTCTATGTCTTTTCTGGCTATTGTTTGTTTTAATAAATCATGAATTTCATCTTCTTTTTTATTTTCCATAAAATATATCTACACCTCTCTTTGATAAATAATCTATATCATTTTGTGAATATATATCTTTTGACTTTAATTTTATATCCCCTTTATATAGGCAATTTATGCAAATTCCAGTAATATAAAAATTGTTTTTATTTATTTCTATTTCTTCTTGTTTTATTCCAAATTCTTTAAATTCTTTTCTTGAGTTAATATCTAATTTCATTTTCATTATATATCCTAAAAACATTCCTTCTCCGACATTAATAGGGAAAACAGTAATTTTACAATTATGGTTATTATAAAATTCTATTAATCCATCTAGTCTTTTTAAATCTTCAAATGCTTTGTCTGTTTTGTTTATATTATCAAAAAAATAATCTAGCTTTTTTATTGTTTTTTTAGTCCTTTCAACATCTTGCTTTTTAGTTGCTTCTTCTTCTAAAATACAATCAAAATCTTTTAATAATGTGAAGCCTAAACAAGCTATTGCACACATTGCATCATTTGAATATTTATTTTCATTGTATCTATTTTTTAAAGATAAATAAATTTCTTTTACTATATCTGAATTTAAATTTGCTCTAAATCCATCTTTGTTTTCTAAAACTAATAAATTATCCATGTTTCCTCCTATGAAAAAAATACTCCATATTTTTTATTTATACTTAATTCTGCAATTGCAGCAGGGTTTATATCAACTTTTATTTCAATTCCTAGAACACCTTTTAAGTCACTAGAAACCATATCTGCTTTATCTATAAGTATTTTCCCTGCTTCTTTTATACTTTCATTTACAGTTTTTTCTTCAAAAATATAATTAAAATTAATTTCTCTAATTGAATGCTCTAATAGTGGTGTTTCTGTATTTTTTACCGCTTCATCTAATATATATTCTGGAGTTTTATCCATATATCCTTCTAACAGCATAGCTTTTCCAATTAAATATGGGATTATTTTTTCCCTTAAATCATCTTGTTTTATGTAGTCTAATTTTTCTCCAAATAACATTTTTTCTTGCATTATTTTTCTCCTTCCTTTATTTTTTCTAGTATTTCTATTTGTGCTTTTAGTTTATCTGTTTCTCTTGCTATTCGCATTGTTGTTTCCATATCTTGTGGAAACATTGATGTTTGATATTGTGCAAGTGTATTGTATAAATTATCAAGAGTATTATCTATTTTGCTTTTTTGAGTTTTGTATGCTGTAATTACTTTTTCTATATCATTACAATGTTCTATACAAAATTTATCAAAATCACTAATTTCGCTGTTATCTCTTAATAGTTTATCATCTTCTATGTATTTTTCTAATCTTTTTATTGTTTCTTCCAATTATTCTCCCCCTTTCTTAAGGTTTATACTTATTATCCATAATAAAGACATAAAAAGATATATTCCTATTTTCTTAATTCCTTTTATTTCTTTTTCTTCTCCTGTTCTATAATTTGTTATTCTCACTATATGTTTTCCAGTAAGCAAACCTATAAATAATCCAATCGCTATTGTAAAATATATTCCTGCTATTAATGATATAACTTTTAATATTATCTCCATTTTATACCTCCATGTATATTTTACCACCATTTTCTTTAATTATCTTTATAAATTCTTCTATTTCTGTTCCTGCTAAAATATTAAATTTATCAGTGTGAACCCATGCTATTGTTCCTTTATTAATATCCTCTACTGAAAATCTACCCATATCACAAGGTTTTTTCTCACTCCAATCATTAGTTTCAAAATATAAAGTTTTTAGTTCTATTTGGTGGTGTTTGTATTGTTTTTCATAAATAGGTGGCTTATGCTCTATTAATTCGCTCCAACTGTTATATGGTTCTCTTGCATTACATTCATAAGGCTTATCGTTCCAATCATCTCCCCATTGTTTTTCAAAACTATCTGTAAACCATGCTTTTTGACCATCGACATAACATAATCTATATTCTTTCTTCATATAACTTTTCTCCTTTCATTAAAATTTCTTCTAACTCATTTTTTACAATACTTGCTTCTATAAGTGTATGAGTATGCCCTTTACTCTCTTTAATTATCTTTTCCATATCTTCTATTCTATTTCTTAAATTTCCTTGCATACCTCTTATTATATCTATTAACACTTGCATATCTTCTTGCCAGTAAAAACTATCCCCATCAATCATTGCTTTCTCTAAATCTTTTAAATATTCTTGCATTATTTATTCCTCCTCATTTATTTCAAATCTTGCCATAGTTGCTTTACATTCTGCTATCATTCCTTCATAACTCCAGTATGCTTCCGATTTGTATTCTACTTTTTCCATATTTATTTCTGCTAATTCTATCTCTTTTTCTAAATATTTCTTTAATTCTTTTCTCTCTACATATTCTTTGTTTACTTGCTCGATTGCATAATCTATGTCCTCTTTTGTTATACTGTTGACCATTTTCTCTATTCTGTCATGTTCCTTTTTTATTGCCGTTAATTCCTCTATTTTTGGTATCGCCCATTTAAGCATTTCTTTTTGACTATTGCATACATCATTGTATTTATTTATTATTTTGTCTTTTTCCTCCCTTGTATATGTTTCTAAAATTTCTAATAAAAACATTATTCCAACAAATAAGGGCCATATATTCTTTAATAAAATACTGAATATTATGTCGATTACCCCACATATAAACATAAATATTATATGAAACTTCGCTTTCTTACTCATTTCTTTGAATTTCATCTTTACTATTCCTTTCCTTCTTCATATTCTTTTCTCGCATTATCATAATCAATCATACTTATTACTTCACACATCGTTTCATAAGCTTTTTTGTTTATCTCTTTCTTGCTTTTTCCTAATTTCATACCTACTGGCATTACTTGTGAGTTTCTTATAACCATAAATAATGCTATTTTGTATTTTTCTTTTATTTCATTTAATGTTTCTTCTCTTTCTTTACTCATCTTCATCACTCCAATGCAAATTATTTTCTTCACAATAATCTTCAAATATTTCATCTAATGCACTCTCTACTCTTTCCTTATAATCGTTCTTTAAATAGTCAAAATATTCTTGAATATCATCTCTTGTTTTGGCTTTTTTCTGATTAAGTTGTTCTACTATTTCATCTACATGTTGTAAATATAAATCATTATCACTCATCTTCTTCTCCTTCCTCTTCTCTTATATTTTTGTTGTCATATAAACAATTAACACACTTTACTATGCCTCCCTTTAAATAGTATTCTATTATTGTCCTTGTTTTTAAATCTATTATTCTTCCGCATTTTTTACATCTTATTTTCATTCGCTTTTCCTCCTACATTCTGGACATTTGTCTAACCATTGTTCTCCTACTTTTTCACTCTTCCAGTTATTTGCTTTCTTAAAATCTACTGCTTCTTGAAATTCTAAAAAATCTCCTTCAAAATTGCTACAAAAATCACATTGCAATTCGTATCTATCTCCTTATCTCTCTATCTTCTCTTTCTCCAACCTCCATAACAACCTCTTACATTCTCTCCTAGTGTTCTTGGTCCAATTAAACACACTCTTGGCACTTTTCCTTTTATTAAATCATTTGGTTTCATGCAAAAATAACATTTTTCACATTCTGTTTCAGGCTCAAATTCTTTCTCTAACTCCTCAAAGTTCCTACTCTCTACCAATTCTAATGCCCTTTTTACTTCCGAGATTTTTCTCTCTCCTTCATCTAGCCTTCTTCTTTCTCTTTCTTTCATTTTACCACCTTTTCCTTTCTTGCTTTTTACTATATCATATTTTGATACCGTTTTCAACCCCTTTTATTGTGAAATTTACTAGTGAGCATGACAAGTGACCCTGGTGGCTTGCTGGGATATAGGGGGCGGAGTGGGTACAAAATAAAACCTTTGTGGGTATATTTTTCCAATTAAAACAAATATTTTTTAAAAATAAAAAAAATTATATTTTAATTTGCAATAGCTCCAAAAATAAAAAATAACAAAAATAAAAATATGAGGTTAAGTGATAAAATATATATATCAAATAATTTTGTTATGTTTTAAGTGTATTTGATGTATTATGCAGCACATACAAATAAAAAAATAATAATTATATAATATATT
>UWSL01000009.1 GCA_900552975.1 uncultured Mycoplasmatota bacterium
CTGCCCGACCCGGATGGGCTGAGCAGGATCCGCAAAATTGGTGGGAAAATCTGAAATTGTCAACTCAGGCTGTCATGGCCGGGAGTGGGATCGGTCCGGATGGAATTGCCGCTATCGGTATCTCTTATCAGATGCACGGACTGGTTTGTGTGGATAAAGGGCAAAATGTATTACGTCCGGCTATTATATGGTGTGACTCACGGGCGGTTCCATACGGGCAGAAAGCGTTTGAGGCATTGGGGGAAACGCAATGTCTTTCTCATCTGCTGAACTCTCCGGGGAATTTTACCGCTTCCAAACTGGCATGGATTAAAGAGAATGAGCCTGCTGTGTACGAACGTATTTATAAAATAATGCTGCCCGGCGATTATATCGCTATGAAACTGACGGGGGATATTTGTACCACGGTGTCCGGTTTGTCCGAAGGGATGTTCTGGGATTTTCAGGCAAATGATGTCGCGGGCTTCCTGATGGATTATTATGGATTCGACCGTTCGCTGATAGCTGATATCAAACCGACTTTTGGCGAGCAGGGGCGTGTAAATGCATGGGCTGCCAAAGAATTGGGCCTGAAAGAGGGAATTCCTGTAACCTATCGCGCCGGAGACCAGCCTAATAATGCTTTGTCGCTCAATGTGTTCAATCCGGGAGAGATTGCTTCTACGGCAGGAACATCGGGAGTGGTATATGGCGTGAACGGTGAGGTGAATTATGATCCGAAATCCCGGGTGAATACTTTTGCCCATGTAAATCATACTGCCGAGCAGACCCGTCTGGGAGTGTTGTTGTGTATCAATGGTACCGGTATATTGAATTCGTGGGTGAAACGTAATGTGGCTCCCGAAGGTATTTCTTACAGTGATATGAACAGGCTGGCGGCACAGGCTCCTGTCGGCAGTGCCGGAGTAAGTATTCTTCCTTTTGGCAACGGGGCGGAGCGTATGCTGGAAAATAAAGAGACAGGATGCTCTATATGTGGAGTTAATTTTAACCTGCATGGAAAGCAGCATATTGTTCGTGCCGCACAGGAAGGGATCGTGTTCTCGTTTAAATACGGCATTGATATCATGGAGCAGATGGGTATCCCTGTACAGAAGATTCATGCCGGACATGCCAATATGTTTCTCAGTCCTATCTTCCGCGAAACGTTGGCGGGAGTGACAGGGGCTGTAATCGAACTGTATGACACGGATGGATCGGTGGGCGCCGCCAAGGGGGCCGGCATAGGCGCGGGTGTTTATAAAGATAACAACGAGGCATTTGCCACATTGGAAAAACTGGAGGTGATAGAGCCTGATGTGGCACAGCGTACTGCTTACGATGATGCGTATGCCCGCTGGAAATCCAATCTGGAGAGAGCGATGGCTGCCTTTTAAGGACCTTCGGATAAAGAAATGGCTATTCCGCCTGCGTGTTGAAAAAAAATAGTAGATAAATTATACGATTTATTCCAAGCAAATTTAGTAGTAAAGGAGTAAATAAGATATGAAATATAAAGAAACTATATTAATTATATTAATAATCGGAACATTATAAAATCCCGGTATTTCTAAAATATAATCAAATAATTTTTTTAATTTAGAATTATACAAAGTCATAATTGCTTGTTCACTAACTTGCAACTTTAAATATTGATTAGTCAAATCAGCAATTATTTTTTCCATTGACCATCTTACTAATTCTTCAACAACATCTTCCTTTACACTGTATTTTTGTGCTAAGATGTCATAATTATTATTTTGTGTAGCTTCTTTTAAATAATT
Organism: uncultured Mycoplasmatota bacterium; assembly: GCA_900552975.1. Classification (GTDB taxonomy): domain Bacteria; phylum Bacillota_I; class Bacilli_A; order RF39; family UBA660; genus Coprovivens. The sequence continues at coordinate 1,764 of UWSL01000009.1, forward strand.
ACACGCACTTAAATAATCAATTTTATCGTAATAAGAATATTTACTTTTGATATTATTAACAACTGCATCAATATATTCTTGAGTTAAAACATTAGCATTTTCTTTACATTCGCGATTAATTTTTCTAAATTTACCGACTAAATCTACTCCAAAAAAATAATTTTTCTTTTTATTAATTTCTTTCATTAAATCCATTTTTTTATTAACAACAACCATTTCATTTTGAATACTATTTTCTTCTAATTGTGATTTAAAATAATAATCATTAAGTTCTAAGTTCATATTTAATTCCCAAACATCTTTAATGAAATCAACTGCCTCTTCTACAGGAGGATTAACACTTTTATATTGACTAAGGCGATCTTTTGCAACAATTTCCATAGGTATACTTATTCCACAATTATCTATACTAGTTGGTAACAATCTCAATGGTCTATCCAATTCTACTTTATTAAAAGTATCAACCTCTTTTTGTAAATTGTAGTATCTTTGACGCAAATCATTACGTAGATTAGCCATCATACTAAAATAATCCATTTGACCTTTTTTAACAGAATCATAATAAGCTAAAAGATTTGATGATTCTAATAATATTCGACTCATTTCATCCATTTCTTTTTTTTGGGCTTCCATCGCATCGAATTGTTCTATATTAAACATTTCACCTTTCATCATAATCTTTTCATTACGTAAATAAATTACTTTAGGATTAACTGTTTCATAATTTTCCAAAATCATACGGACATTATTAGCTTTGCCATTTTGTTTAAACCAATGCAATTCTTTTAAAAATTCATCCATTTCTTCTAAAGTACTAAAAAGAAATATTCTTTCTAAAATACCAAAATTATCATCAACAAAAGAATAGCATATTCCTATTGAATTATCTTTTTTATATAGAAAAGGATGTAGAGAAGTCGAATCATACCCGTACTTTTTCATAACATTTAATGCCGAATTAACATCAAACATAAAAAACACCCTCTCTATTTTATTCATAAACATTATATCACACAAAAAGAAACAAAAGACATTTTATTGATAATTATTAATGCCATGTTGTATAATAAAAAATAAGAAAAGAGGTAAAAAATGGAAATAAAAGTAAAATCATATTCATCACAATCATCATTAATTAGTTCAATTATCTTCTTCATTATTGGCGCAATATTATTCACAAATGCTGAAAAAGTTGTTTCAACAATGGCCTTTATAATTGGTATAATTTTAGCTACTATTGGGATTGTTGAATTTATAGTTTATTTAAAAAAAAGAAAAGATGGCGAAAATCAACCAATTGACTTAGGTCGTGGTATTGCTCTTATAGCTATATCATTAATTTTTATTTTTGCTTCTAATATTGTAGAACAAATAATAAGATTCATTATTGGTGCTTGGATTCTTTTTAGTGGTATTTCTCGTTTAATAAGTGTTCTAACTTTCTCAAATAAAAACACGAAATTTCTTCCTCTCCTTATTGTATCTTTTCTTTTAATAGGCATTGGTATTTATACAATAGTTGTTGGAGATGTCGTACTTTCAACAATTGGCATAATAATGATGATTTATGCTGCCATCGATATAATAGGTTATATTTTTTATACTAAAGATACTTTAGAAAAAGAAGAACCTGGAGCAACAACACTAATTATTCCAGAAAAAGATGATGAAGATAATAAAGAAGAAAAGAAAACTAAAAAAACTAAAAATGTAAAAGAAAAAAAGTCAAAAAATAAAGAAGAGTAACACCTTCTTTATTTTTTGCTCCAAACATAATCACTCATTAATTTATCTATATCATATCCTGATTTTTTTAAAATTATCGAAAGATCATTCATAGCACTCTCTATTTTACCAATATAAACATCTAAATCCAAAATACTATCATCAGACACATCTTTACATTCTTTTAATTCACCAATCAATGAATCTTTAACAGTACATTCATATTCTCTATTTTTATATCCACTAAGAGCATTAGTAGTTGTTTTAAATGTAAATTTATCAACGCCATCAACATGATGTAAAACCAAAACATAATTATCTGATTTTTCCAAAAATTCAAAACCTGTATCATATCTTGCAAAAGAATCATATACGATATCACCATCATACTTACACATTGCTCCATCATATTTCAAAAGTTCACATGAATAACCTTTTTCAACTAAGTAATCTCTTAAATATTTAAAATCAACGTTATCATCTTTCTTACTAAACATTTTTACAAAAACAGAAATTGAAATAGTAATTACTAAAAATAATCCAACTATAATTGATACAATTTTCATAAATTTTAACCGGCGTGCTCGTCCATACACTACTATCATCTCCTATTATAAATAATAGCATAAACACATAATAGTGTAAATTAATTAAATTTTAATATCTTCATTAATAAACACTTTGTCGTCAATTAACAATTCATGAATTTCCTCTTCTTCATTATTTAAGAAAACTTGTTCAATTCGATCTACACGGCATTTTTCTGAAAGCAAAATTGCTTTGATTTTATTTACAGCATTAATTACTTCATCATTAGTTACTACATAGTTATAATCCGTAACTTTATTTATTTCTTTATATGCTGTTTTAAATCTTTCTAATACTTTTTCTTTACTCTCTGTTCCTCGTCCTACTAAACGTTTTTTCAATTCTTTCATACTAGGTGGCATAATAAAAATACAAATTGCTTCAGGAACTAATTCTTTAACTTTTAAAGCTCCTTGAACTTCTATTTCTAAGATAACATCTATGCCCATACATAATTTTTCTTCGATATATTCTTTTGGTGTTCCATAATAGTTACCATTATAAATGGCATATTCCAATAATTCATTATTTTCAATTTTTTTAACAAATTCATCTTTTGTTAAAAAGTAATAAGTTTCTCCTGGAATATCACCTTTTCTAATAGGTCGAGATGTGCAAGAGATACTCAACCAAACATTATTATTATTTTTCATAAATTCACTAATTACAGTTCCTTTACCACTCCCACTTGGTCCACTAATTACAATTAAAGAGCCTCTCTCTTTTTGCTTTAAAATCGTACTCATATGTCCTCCTTTTTATTAGAACTATTATAATATAAATTATAAAAAAAACAATTATTCCTTAATGAATAATTATTTTTTTAAATCTCTAATAAAAACAAAAGCATTAATTATAAACAACAATCCAACCAAATACTTAAACCAAAAAGGATAATTTAAAAATAACACATAAATATTTTTAGTAACTAATTTTTCACCTAAAACATTAAAAAAAATAAAGAACAACAGATAAAACATAAAAATAATATCCATATATATACTATTTCTAATTTTTTTAAATAATGCAAACATAATAAATACTAAAGAAAATAAAGAACCAGCATATAATAAATTTAAATTATAGCTATTTACAAGTTTACCTCCATTTTTTAAAAAGAAGAAAACATATAAACCAAAGCTAATAAAACTTATTATAACATTTATTAAATTAATTTTTTTCATAATATTCACCACTTATTAAAAGTATTATAAAAGAAAAAAGATAGTATATCTACTATCTTTACAATTTATTTACTCATCATTTCACAAATCATATTAGTAAGTTCAGTTGGATTTTCAACACTTAATCCTTCTATTAAACGAGCTTGATTATATAAAATCTTGGTATAATTAGCTAAAATATCTTTATCATGTTTGTACAAATCTTTTAATTTAGTAGCTATAGGATGATCCTCATTAATTTCTAAGACAACTTCTGCCTTAACATCTTGACCATCACCCATAGAATTCAAAACTTTTTCCATTTCTAAAGAAATATTACCTTCCGTACTCAAACATACTGGATGTTTTTTTAATTTATTAGTGAATTTAATATTTTTAACTTCTGGCAAAGCTTCTTTCATGAAATCAAACATATCTTTAGCTTCATTATTAGCTTTTTCTAACTGTTCCTTTTCCTCTTCAGTATCTAATGAAACATCTTCATTACTTATATTAACAAATTTTTTATCATCATAACTCATCAATGCTTGAATAGTAAATTCATCAACATAATCACATAAATATAATACTTCATAATCACGTTCTTTAAATCTTTCAACTTGTGGTAACATATCTATCTTATCGATACTCTCTCCACAAACATAATAAATTTTATCCTGCTTATCAAGCATATTATCAACATATTCTTTTAAAGTTATTTTTTTCTTTTGTTTAGAACTATAGAACAAAATTAAATCCTTTAACATATCATTATTCATTCCATAACTACTATATATACCATATTTTAATTGCATACCAAATGCACTAAAGAACTTTTCATAACTTTCGCGATCATTTTCTAACATTTCTAACAAAGTATTTTTAATTTTCTTTTCAATATTCTTAGATATTAATTTTAATTGTCTATTTTGTTGCAAAATTTCACGTGATAAGTTCAAAGATATATCTTCACTATCGACTAAACCTTTAACAAAACTGAAATAATCGGGTAATAAATCAGCACATTTATCCATTATCAAAACACCATTAGAATATAGTTGCAAACCTTTTTCATATTCTTTCGTATAATAATCATATGGTGCATGGCTAGGAATAAATAATAATGAATCATAACTTATTTGACCTTCAGCTTTACTATGAACTACTTTTAAAGGCTTTTCATAATCTAAAAACTTATCTGAATAAAAAGAGTTATATTCTTCTTCACTAACTTCTGTATCACTTTTTTTCCAAATTGGAACCATACTATTTAAAGTTTTCTCGGTTGTAACTTCTTCATATTCATCTTTACTACCTTCTTTTAATTCTTTTGTAGTAACATTCATCTTTATTGGATACTTAATATAGTCAGAATATTTTTTGACAATACCTTCTATTCTTCTTGTTTCCAAATATTCATCAAATGATTCTTTTTCCGTATTATCTTTTAAAGTTAATGTAATAATAGTTCCAACATTTTCTTTTTCTGCTTTTTCAATACTATAACCATCAGCACCGTCGCTTATCCATTCATAGGCTTCATCACTACCATAAGCCTTTGACAGTACACTAATCTCTTTAGCAACCATAAACGCTGAATAGAAACCAACACCAAATTGACCAATTATACTAATATCCTTTTGCTTTTCATTTATTTCTTTAAATAAAGATGAACCACTTTTTGCAATAACACCTAAGTTTTCATCAAGTTCATCATGTGTCATTCCAATACCATTATCTATTATTTTTATTGTTCTATTTTCTTTATCCAATTCAATTTTAATTTCAAAGTCATCTTTATTTAATTCTATTTTGCGATCTGTAAGAGATTTATAATACAACTTATCAATAGCATCACTTGCATTAGATAATAATTCGCGTAAAAAAATATCTCTATTTGTATAAACTGAATTAATCATCAAATCTAGTATTTTTTTTGACTCAGTTTTAAATTGTTTTTTCTTCATAAATTCATCTCTTCCTTTGCTTTTTCTAAGTCTAAAACAAGCATAGCACCACCCATTAGCACTGTCAAGTAGCAAGTGCTAGTTTTCATCAAATTATCACAATACCAAAATTTGACGAATATTTTTTTATAATATATAATCACATAGCGAGGTGAAGTAGATGAAAAACGGCCAAATAAACTATATTTACAAAATGAAAATAGCACAAAATGAATTTACTTATATCTATTCTGTTCATCCATCAGAAAATAGTTTAAGATATAAATACTATATTTTATGCAAAGATAATAAAAGAAATCCAACAATTATTTCACTAACTAATGGTATCGATTTTATAAAAAAATATAATAAAAAACTTGTTAGAATTAAACCATCTACAGACAATCAAGATTACATCTTGTTTATAAATTTAAAAGAACAAGCTGAAGAAAGATACTATTTACAAAATTCAATAGATAAAGGAGAAACAATAAATAAAAAAAGTTCCTCTCCTCATCTATAAAAAATAGATTTAGTTAAATAGATATATAATCAAACTATATCACTTACCTAAATCTATTTTTTTATACCATTGCTTATTTCATCATAATCAAAGTCTTCTTCAACATTTTCTATGTCTTTAATACTTAATTTATCTTTCATACGTTTACTAACAATTATATAAGAATCAATAATACTTAAAACATCTGCTACTTGAAAAGTATTATTTTTTAAATCATACAAGAAATCGTAATCTCCCTTTCCATCATCGCCGATAATATTAAACATTAAAGAATAACTGCCATCAGTTTTACTTTTTAAAGGATACAAATTTATACGATTAATAATAGGACTATAATCAGAATTATAGTTTTTTATATTTGAACTATTTTCAACTGTTAATTCAGGAAACATTAAATTTAAAATTTCTTTTATTATAACTATTTGTTCACTATATTCCAACTTATTAAAATCCTTTATTCCATCATTACATTCAAAAAAGCGATTAAATAAAACTTTAAATTTATTAGCTACATAATAGTTACTAATATTGCCTTCTGTAGTAACATTATTTTCTAATACATGTGATTCAGGAATAAAATGATATGCTAATTTACTCAATAAATTTCGAAAATTTCCGTTTTTACCACCTGATCGAATACAATTAACAATCGCATTTGTTTTATCAAGTAAAGTCAAAATATTATAATAATCGTAATCATTATTACCAACATTAAAATCTTTTTTCAATTTGCGTGACCACTTATTATACTTGAATGACATAACATCTATACTTTCATGTAATTTAGTATTGCCTTTTGCTAAATAGTCATAAATATAAGTCTGAACTTGTACACATAAAGAAAATATCCAAGAATCAAAATTCCAGTTTGTATTATCAAGAGGTGGTAAAACATTGAAATCTTCTCCCGTTATTGTGTTTATTTTTAACAAAACATTTTTGCATAAAATTTTAAGCCATATTTTCCAGTCATTATTTGTTAGCGACATAAAATCAGTATCATATAAAGATATTTTATTACCATTACTACCAACAAATTCAACCAATTCTTTATAAAATGATGTATTATACTCTTCCAATTCATAATAAAGTTTATTAGCTTTTAAAGCATCCCTTATCATAAAAAATGATGCATCATCATATTGTAATTTCTTTTCATTAATAGCTTGTGAATCATCATTATATGAATAATAATTTTTTACATATCCTATATTAATATCTATATCCTTTAACTTTTTGAGAGGAATAACAGTATGTTTTATTTCCTCACCCTCATAAACTTGTTGTTCGTCGCCATTAGGTAAAGTCTTTACATATGGTATATTAACCCCAAAATGTTTGGTAGCCATTCCCATTTGAATATATGGCAAATCAGAAGACAAAGTACAGAAATAGACATTTTCTTCATCATAAACTGCTAACATCCAATGATTAACAGTTAAAAGGTTATCACCGTTTTTATATTCTGTAATATTATTGACAGATTTAACCAACTTACTTTTTATACCCAGTCTATCATATATTTTTTTCAATATTAAAGCTGATGATTTACAAATAACTTTTGTACTTTCCACAAGTTTATCATCATTATAAATGTCTGCCAAATCTTCTAGCGATAGATTATTATCATCAAGTTTCCCATCCATAGAAAAGAAAAAATCTGTATTTTTAGATAAATATTTACCTGTTTCTAAATAAACAAATCTAATTTTTTCTAAAGTCGTCCACTCACTCTTTACTGAAGACACAACTTTTTCGATTAATTCATTAACATTCATAACTATCACCACAATATAAGTATAACAAAAAAAGAGATAATTTTATCTCTTAAAACGCGATACTAAATAAATCTTTTAAATCTTCCAAACTAACATTACGTGGATTTCCGCCTGTACAAGGATCTTCCAAAGCTTTTTGAGCTAATAATGGAATATCTTTTTCTTTTCCACCAACTTCACTTATATGTTGAGGAATATTTAATCTTATAGCTAAATTTCTTATTGCTTCAACAACTTTTTTTACTACTTGTTCGTCATTTAAACCTTGCATGTCTAAACCAAAAGCTTCTCCCATATCTCTAAAACGATCTGGACAAACTTTTCCATTCCATTCCATTACATAAGGTAATAGAAGAGCATTAGCAACACCATGAGGAGTATCATATAGAGCCCCTAGTTGATGAGCCATTGAATGAACTATACCCAAACCAACATTGCTAAACCCCATTCCAGCAACATATTGTGCTAAAGCCATTTGTTCGATTGCTTTTTGATTTTTATTAACTGCTTTCTCTAAATTTTCATAAATTATTTTCATTGCTTTTAAATGGAACATATCTGTCATTTCCCAATGAGCTTTTGTTATATAACCTTCCATAGCATGAGTTAATGCATCAAGTCCTGTTGCGGCCGCCAATGAAGCTGGCATACCAGACATTAACTCTGAATCAATAATAGATAAAACAGGAATGTCATTAGGATCTACACAAACTAATTTAACCAAAGCATCTTCATCTGTAATTACATAGTTAATTGTAACTTCAGCCGCTGTTCCTGCAGTTGTCGGTAAGGCGATAATAGGCAATGATTTATTTTTTGTATCAGCAACACCAACCAACGATTTAACATCTTTAAATTCGGGATTATTATAAATAATACCTATGGCTTTAGCTGTATCAATAACAGAACCACCACCAACTGCAATAATGTAATCACAATGATACTTTTTACATACCCTTAAACCTTTTTTAACATTAGTTATAGTTGGATTTGGTTTAATATCATCATATATTATATATTCAATATCTTCTTTATCTAATAAATCTATCACTTTCTTAGCAATTCCAACAGATAGCAACATCTGATCTGTAACAAATAAAGCTTTTTTAAATTTTCTTTTTTTTATTTCTTCTGGCAAAACCTCACGTGCTCCCCAGCCAAAATATGATGTTTCATTTAAAACAATTCTATTAGCCATTATACTACCTCCTATTATTCACTATTATTATAACACAAAAATTATCTTTTAATTTACATTTTTTTACTACTATACACTTCTTTTCTTAATAAACAAGATGTTGAATAAAGATAACTACTATATTATAATATAGGCAGTAAAAGGTGATTAGATGGAAAAGGTAGATAAAAGAATAATAAAAACGAAAAACAAATTGACAAATTCACTTCTTGAGCTTATCGCAATCAAAGAAATAAAAAACATTACTGTTATTGAATTATGTCAAAAAGCACAAATTAATCGTACTACATTCTATAAATACTACAAAGATATCGATGATTTTGTTGCCAAAATTGAAATGCAATTAATAAATGAACTAAAAAAAAGTATTCAAGATATTAAAAGAAACTATTTAATAAGTTATATCAATAAAATAATTGAGTCAATTCAAAGCCAAAAAAACATTTATGAAAAATTAATAAGTGATAATGGCGATAAACTTTTTTTAAAAAAAATACTATTTTTAGTTCATGATCAAAGTATAAATGAATGGCAAAGAATCTTAAAAAAAGCTAATGCCAATGATTTAGAAAACATTTACAGATTTATTGTCGATGGAAGTATTGGAATTATTGAAAATTGGACTAGAAATGATTTTCAAGAAAATCCAACCAATATTACAAATTTTATTAATAAATTATGTATGAGCGGCTTAAGTAGCTTCATTTAAAAAGAAATGATCTTTATTCAATAATCATTTCTTTTTTTATTTCATTTTCATTATCAGTATCATAATATACTAAAATCAATTTATTATTTTTTACATATAAACGATAATCACTTTGCTTTATCATCATCAACGAATACGACACATCATCACTATCTAAGTTAGTAGAAATTTTTTCAAAAAAACTATTTTCATCATAATTAAAAGATTCTAATAATTTTTCTTTTGAAAGCAGAGCACCATTTTCTTTACTAAAAACATATGTTTCCACACTATCATTCAGATAACTATCATTTAAATAATACTTTTTAGTCTGAACCAAAGAAACATATTTGTCAGATTCAAAAGATTCAAACATTAGAATATTACCAGACTGTACCTTATCATTTTCTATTTTTAAAGCACGATAATTTTTATTGACTACACTCTTCAACTCTAAGTTAACACTATTACTTTCTTCAGTAGTAAAATTAACAATCGGGTATTGTATAACATACTTGTCACCATTATTTAACAATAATGTCTTTACTTCGTCAAAATAAATATAATCCTTATTTTGATCTTTTTTTTCAATTTTAGTGCTATTTTCAACATTATGTTGATTATTTTCTTTTTTACTACAACCACTTAAAATAAACAAACAAAATACTAAAAAGAAAAACATTTTTTTTCGCATAGTATCACCATTCAAATTATATCATAAAAAAATAACAGTATTAACTGCTATTATTTATTTTTTTTCTTTAAATCTTTACTAACAAATTTGGTTTTTACACCTCTAATATATCCAAATTGTTTCTTTACACCTTCTGGCAAATTAGCTTTAATAACTCTCATCCTAGCACCTCCTCATTTACAACTAAACAATTATATCATGTATTATACAAAAAATACAGGAAATTTCAAGTTAAACCTATTATTTTCAAAAAAAGTATTGAAAAAGAAAAAAAAGTAAAAATCATCATCAAGACAATAAAATCTGAAAAAAAGTGTTGCCTTTTTTTAAAAAAATCTTTAAGCATAAAACAATAAATTATCAAAAACATTAGCAATGTTAATATTGCAAAAAATGTAGATATTTTTTTTAAAGCAAAAGGCATAAATATTAATAAAATCAAATCTAAAATAATAGAGAAAACATAAAATTTGCCAAATAATGTTTTTACTTCTACAGGAATTTCTTTTTTGATCTTTTTATCTACCTTTTTCTTCTTCATAAGCTTTCCTTACTGCTTGAGCTAATTGATCTGCACAAGAAGTATCTCTAAAACCACAAATATTTCCTTTAAGTTTTTCTTCTATTTCAGAAACCGTCATACCATCAACTAATTTAGATATAGCTTTCAAATTGCCATTACATCCACCTTCAAAAGAGATATTGGTAATTACATCATCATTTATATCAAAAGTTATTGTTCTTGAACAAGTTCCCTTCGTTTTATACACATATTCCATAAAAATCACCTTCAAAATTATATCACAAAAATTTTATATCGTCATTTGCTTCATTCATCGCAAGGTTTTAACAAATTCAAATAATTCTTTTCCTTTATCAAAGTCACGATCAAAACTATAATCTATAATTTTTTTTGCTTGTAATTTTTTCAAATTATCATCTGAATTTTTATCTTTTGAGACAAATACAGTTATTCCACCTATTGATTTAACAAATGAAAATGCTTTTTCATCAGTTAAACCATCTCCAAAATAAATTACTTTATCTTCTTTATTTTTTCTTAAAATTTCTTTAATGGCCAAAACTTTATTATCATCACTCATTAAAAAATCCAAATTTTCAAATAAGCCATTTTTTTCATTAAAAGTTGTTCCATAAACTCCTTCTAAATATGGAAAAATTTTTGTTTCTTCAACATAGTCTTTGATTCCACATGTCACAACATAATGTTTTAAACAACTATTATTTTTTTGAAAAGACAAAAAATATTCCAAAACACCTTCATTAAAAGCAACTTCTTTTGCCCCTAAGCAAACATTACTTCTATTAAAATTAATATTACTTTTACTTAAAATATCTCTATATGTATCATAATAAATTTCATATAATGACTTATCTGTTAATAAAACATTTTTTTTAACCAAATTCATAAATTTTTCTTCATCATAACCAGCTTTAACTAAAATATCATACTGAGGCATCGAATAAGGAGTTAATGTGCCGTCAAAATCATAAATTAATATCATTCAATCACTTCCTTTAATCAACAATTACTTTACCATCTAAATTACATATATAAACTTCTGGCAAGATATCTTTTATTTCTTTCAAAATCTCATTATCGTTTTCATACTTTTTCCCAACTAATATCCCTTCAATCAAATTTGCTGGTATACCAAACAATATAGCACTTTCTCTATCAGTAAAGAAATCATCTTTATTCTTTCTATCAATTACAAACTTAGCATAATACTTATCATTTACAAAAGATTCTACATCTTCGTCGTTTACATTTTCTTCTTGTAATATATCTCCATGTAATAACCTCTTTGTATATTCATTATTTCCATTAAATATAATTCCTACTTGAACTTCGTCTTGATTCAAACTCGGCATAAACCTTGCTTCTTTAGTTTGCTCCACTAACCACATATGACATTTGTATCTTTTGGATATTTCGTTTATATCAGCCATTTTATCATATGGAATTACCATTGTTTTATTACTTTCTTTATTTGTTACCTCATCTAAAACTCCACAATACATAATTGTTCCTCCAGAATAAAAATTTATATAGTTTCTCAATAAACAATCATTTTGTAAATTCCATACCCCAACAGAACTAGGATATTTAGATATTCTTCCATCAATAAACCAACTAGATATCAAACCACTATCTACAATTTTCTTCAACCCATCAAAATTTTTATAAGTTCCATGTAATAAGGTTCCTTTCGATAAATAAACATCATCTCCTATTTTATAAGGATGTTTTGGTAAAACATATTTCGTTGCTTCATAATAACTATCTATTTGCCTCAACATTATTTCTCTCGCATTTTTATATAGTTTATTTTTAGTACTTTCTATATAATCATTTTTATTCATAAAAATTAATCTCCATTCTAGACACTCATATATTTTTATATTAAACAGGTTTAGAAGAAAATTCAATATCTTATTTATAAAGCCATTTGTTTATAATATGATATAATTATTTAATAATAGGAGGTTTAAAATATGAAAAATGATATTGTAGATGCAACAGTTGAAATTCCTTTTAGAAGTAGAAACAAATATGAAATAGATAAAAAAACAGGAAAAATAAGATTAGATCGCGTACTATATTCTGCTATGGATTACCCTACTGAATACGGTACAATTGAAAATACATTAGCACCAGATGGTGATCCACTCGATATATTAATTTTGACTACAGAACCAACATATCCAGGCTGCATAATACCAGCACGTATAGTTGGATATTTAAAAATGGTCGATAATGGTAAAGAAGATTTTAAATTAATATCAGTAGTTGACTGTGATCCAAGATTTAATGAAATAAAAGATATTACAGATATTTCAGAGTTCACTCTAAAAGAAATTAAAAATTTTTTTGAAAACTATAAAAAATTGCAAAATATCGAAGTAAAAGTTGGTAACTATCATAACAAAGAAGAAGCCTTAATTTTACTAGAAAAATGCCGTCAAAATTATTTAACTAAATAATATATTAGAAAGCTATTTATGAACTGCTATCAAAAACAGAACCATACTTAGCTTTTTTTATAAAAGAAGAACTATATAAATCATTTAATATCCCAATAACAAGAGTTTATAGAAGAATTACAAAATTTACTTTTGCATCTTTTTTATATCATTATCATATTTTTTCTTTAATACTTTAATTAAATTATTTGTAACTACTTCATATTCCCCCAAATGTCTATATTGATAATTTATTTGTTTAAAATTATTTAAATTTACTGGTTTAAACACTATTCTAGATAAATCCTTATAAGATAATCCTTTAAACAGCATAGTTTTAAAATGATTTAAACAGATTAATTTATAATCATTATAGTACTCATCATCTAATATAACATAATTTACCAATTCATTATTTTTCAAATAATCAACTATACCTAATAAACGTGATGATAACTTTATATCTCCTAAATACCCTTCAAAATTTGGATCTATAAAATCAATATCATATATACATAACTCCTCAAATTGAGATTTCAATTCTTTTCTCCTAGCTTCTGTTCCGTTCCTTTGCCAAGAACTTATCATAACAACTTTAGCATTATACATTTGAATTAATAAATTTAGAACTTTTACACTTTCTGATAAAAATACAGAACCATTATCATTTAAAACTCCATCTATATCCAAAAATATTATATTTCTCATAAATCCCCCTAAAAATAAAGACTTGATATTTTTATATCAAGTCTCACATAACGAACACTATAGTTCGACTAATTCTTAATGGCAGGGGTAGCAGGAGTCGAACCCACATCAGCGGTTTTGGAGACCGACGTTCTACCATTGAACTATACCCCTAAGCAACAACAATCCCATTATACCATATTTTTCCTATAAGTAAAGTTTTTTACTAAATGTTTTTGAACCAAAGAATACAAAATACATAAAATATATTAGGTGAAAATATGATAATAAAATACAATTCTAAAGAACTAGATTTACTAGCTCGTATCATGCGTGCAGAAGCACTAAATGAAGGAAATCTCGGAATGTTAATGGTTGGTAATGTTGTTGTAAATCGTGCTATTGCTAATTGTTTAACTTTCAAAAATATTAGAACTCTTACTGAAGCTATCTATCAGCCAAACCAATTTGTCGGAACTAAAAGTTCTCTTTTTCAATCTTCATCTACAAAAACAGAAAAAAATTTAGCTAAAAGAGTCATAAATGGTGAATATTATCATCCAGCAACCAATGCTCTTTGGTTTTATGCCCCTGCATCTAATACTAATTGTAAAGAAAAATGGTATGATCAAAACTTTGCTGGGCGATATAAAAATCACTGTTTTTACAAGCCAGAATCTGGAGTATGTCAAGAAATATATTAAAAAATACTAAATAACTTTTCAATTATTTAGTATTTTTTTTATACCTAAACAAAGTCGAAGGTCTATGCCCTGCACCCGTTTGAACATATTCTGTTTTTTCTACTTTATCTGCAATGATTCTTCTAAAGGCAGGATCTAACAACTTCTTATTCAAAATAACCTCATAAACTTGTTGTAAATCACCTAAAGCAAATAATTCTGGCATCAAATTAAAAGCTATATCTGTATAACTAATTTTATTTCGTAATCTTTCAATTCCTGACCAAATAACTAAAGGGTGATCAAAAGCTATCTTTTCATTTTCTTCTACTTCAAATTTATATCTATCACTAGTCTTTTCTTTCAATATTTTTTTTATTTTAAATTTCAAAGTTTCATTACCATTATCTAAAACAACTACCACATTATCTTCTTCTTCAAAATAATTTACATTAAACCATGAAGCATTGCTACTTAATTTATCATTTAACTTGTTTTTATCAATTAATGCCATATAAGATGTTGATACTACTCGCATTCGTGGATCACGATTTACTGCACCAAAAGTATACAATTGTTCCAAATAAACATCATGTATATTAGTTTCTCTAGACAAAATTCTTTTTGGACAATCTTCCAAATCTTCATTAATATCCAAAAAACCTCCAGGCAAACACCATTTATCTTTAAAAGGATAATCATCTCTTTTAACTAATAAAACACTCATATACTTTTTATTAGACTTTCGATAATTACTTTGAACCTCGTCGCTTATACTAAAAATTAAAATATCTGTTGTCATCGAAAGTCTATCAAATTTATTTGGATCATAAGCTTCTAAAAACTCTTTCTCACTTTTATACAACATTAATAACACCTCGGCTTCATTATATCATGAAAGATTTTTAACTTAAAGAAACTATACATATTTAAGACAATAAATTATAAAAATACTAACAAAATTCATGATATACTAAAAATAGAAAAGATGATTTTATGAAAATAGGAATAGATATAGATGATACTCTAACTAACACTAAAGAAAAGCAAATTATACACTGGAAAGAATATCTAAAAAAGTATCCACAAAATAAATATACTGAAAAATTGCCAAGTAATATTAATACTTTTGGAGATCCTTACATTAATAAATTTTGGGACGAATATCGTGAAGAATTATCTTTTAATACCACTTTCAAAAAAGATGCTTCAAAAATTCTTCATACCTTAAAAAGTGATGGTCATACTCTTTGTATTATAACATCACGCCCCGATGAAAAATATAAAGATTTAAAGCTAAGATTAACAAAGTGGTTTAAAGAAAACAATATTCCTATCACTATCTTTTATACAAATATCAAAGAAAAGGCTTTATTCGCTAAAAATAATAATATAGATTTAATTATTGATGATGATCTAATTCAATGTCAAAATGCTCTTAAACTAAATTTAAAAGCCATTTTATTTAATAAAGACTCGCATTTTAACGGACCTCAAGCAACAACATGGCAAGAAGTTTATGAAATCATCAATCATTAGCTAATACTTTATTATTAACTACTTTTATAAAATGAAAATCATTCATTCTTAAACATTTTATTTTTTTATCAGTTATTTTTGTTTCGATTTTTATAACATTATCTAAAAACTTATTTACACCATCTATTTGAATAAATAAATCAGTATTCTTTTTATTAGGCACTAAAGTTATTACTTTATTACTCGGTACAATAACACTATTAACTAAAGTTCTAAAAACTTTATTATTTAAAGGCGCTATCGGCGTAATAGATAAAGTTTTCAAAGTATTATAAATAATACTACCACCAAAACTCATATTATACGCTGTACTACCAGTGCTAGTACTAATTAATAAGCCATCTCCTGTAAAATTTTCTAATAACTCATTATCAACTAATACAGGAACCTTCAAAGTATTAAACTCTTTATTTCTAACAACAATTTCATTTAAACTATCAAAATAGTAAATTTCATCTTCTGTAATAATTTTAGTTTCTTGAATTGCTAACTCTTCTATTTTATATTTATCAGAATTTAATCTTTTTACAAAATCAATACATTCACTAATATTTATTTCTTGTAAAAAGCCAAGCGTTCCACTATTAACTCCAATGTAATAAATATTTTCATTAAATTTATTATCTTTAACCATACGCAAAAAGGATCCATCGCCACCTACTGAAATAGCCAATTCATAATCTTCATCAACTATTTCAAAACCATATTTTAACAATTCCATTTCTAAGTCTTTAGCTACTATTGTTGATTTTTCATTATCATTTATAAAAAGTTTTATTTTATTAATTTTTCTTCCCATAATATTTCCTCAATTTTTTCTATAATTGCCTTAATTACTTCTTCTTTATTTCTTTTTCGACTAGCTTTATCAACATTCATATCCAAATCATAATATTTATTCTTATAAAATATACTGATAAATACTTCATTATCTTTACCAAAATTATTATTTATATCAGCTTTATTTAGTTTACCAGTTATTCCAATTCCAAAGGAAGCTTGAGCAAACTTTGCTATGTTCAAAGCCATCTCATGGGCAGTCTCTATACTATAAACACTATATTTTTCAATAACTTCTGGTTTAACACCCATTTTTATTTTATATTCATTACAATAAGTTACTGCACTAAATTTTAATACTTCACTTGCTCCTTCAATTGACGTAATAGCATTTGCAACTCCGCCACCAGTACAAGATTCCATAGATGCTATTGTTAAATGATTTTTAGTTAGTATCTTAATAATTTTCTTAAAATTTTTCATATACATCATTACTTTCTATATAATTTACTTTTCTCTATATATTTTAAAACATTTTTATCTAAATAAGAAGAGACATCAACACCTTTTCTTATTTCATCTCTGATCAATGTTGATGATAAATCATCTAATTCCATTGGTACATCAATTATATTATGAGAATATTTTTTATACTTTATTATCAAAGAAGCAAAGTCATTACCACTTCTATTAATTACTAAAAACTTATAATTATTTAAAATATAATCACTTTTTTTCCAAGTATCTATATAATCTAAATTATCAGTACCACATATAAAATATATATCATCATTTATATTTTGTTTAGCAAAATAATCCAAAGTTTCCCAAGTATAGACAACACTTTTCTTCAATTCATAATCACTAACAACCATATTATCATACTTGCTAGCAACCAGCTTTAGCATTTCATACCTATCTTTAGCCGAACTCAAATTACTTTTATAACTATATTTTTCTCCCGTTGGAACAAAAACAATTTTATCAACATAATGTTGTTTTAGTAAAAAAAGTGCTATTTGTTCATGTCTTTTATGAATAGGATTAAAACTTCCTCCAAAAACACCTATTTTCATAAATTACCCACTATACAATTTTAGAATTCTAACCAAGTTGAACCATCTGCATCACTTGGCATTCTAAGATCACCTCGAGGTGAAACACTTATTGTCCCAACCTTTGGACCATCAGGTAAGCAACTACGCTTAAATTGCTGACTAAAAAATCTCTTTACAAAAAATTTTAGCCATTTATCAATTTCCTTTTCATTATACATTCCCTTAAAAGTATGACATGCTAAATATTTAATTTTTTTAATACTAGCTCCATATCTCATAAAATGATATATAAAGAAATCATGTAAAACATAAGGACCAACTACTAATTCAGTATGTTGCTTAATATTATCTTTTTTATCTGGCGGCAAAAGTTCTGGACTAATAGGAGTATCTAAAATATCTAAAATTGTTTTCTTACATTCATCATCATTTTCTTTTAAAGCAAAATACTCTACTAAGTATCTAACCAATGTTTTAGGAATTGATGAATTAATGGCATACATGCTCATATGATCACCATTATAAGTACACCAACCTAAAATCAATTCTGATAAGTCACCTGTTCCAATAACTAAACCATTTTCTTTATTGGCAACATCCATTAAAATTTGAGTACGTTCACGAGCTTGAGTATTTTCATAAGTTATACTTCGATCTTCTAATGGTAAACTTATATCTTTAAAATGTTGTAATGAAGCTTCTTTAATACTTATTTCCTGAATTGTAACTCCATACTTTCTCATTAATTGTAGTGCATTATTATAAGTTCTTCCAGTTGTTCCAAATCCAGGCATTGTAATTCCAATAATATTATCATTACTTATCCCTAATTTACGGTATGCTTCTATAGTAACCAAAAAAGCTAAAGTACTATCTAAACCACCACTAATTCCGATAATACATTTTTTCAAACCTGTATGTTTTAATCTTTTTGCTAAACCACAAGCTTGAATATTAATTATTTCTTCACATCTTGCTTTCCTTAAATTTTCATCATTTGGAACAAAAGGATACATATCATAATGACGTAACAAATTATTATTTTCATCATCAGCCTTAATATCTATCATTCTATAAGAATCTGTAGCTTCAACATCCATAAAACTTTTATTTTTAATTCTATTGTTCATAAGTCTTTGGATATCAACATCTTGCATAATTAAATTAGATTTAAAAGAAAATCTTTCATTCTCAATTAAACAACTTCCATTTTCATAAATACCAGCATAACCTGAAAAGACTAAATCCGTACTAGACTCATTAACGCCTGCTGAAGCATAAACATATGCACAAATATTTTTTGCTGATTGAATACTTATTATTTTTTTACGATAATCACTCTTACCAATTACTTCATTACTAGCAGATAAGTTAAAAATCAAAGTAGCCCCATTTAAACACGCATCAACACTAGGTGATTTAGGACTCCACATATCTTCACAAAGTTCAATTCCAAAACAAATGCTCATATTATCAATATCTCTAAATAACAAATTAACACCTATTGGAACTTCTTGACCTAAAATAGTAATATTTTTACTAACTAATTTCTTACCAGAACTAAACCATCTTTTCTCGTAAAATTCATTATAATTTGGCAAATAAATTTTAGGAACAACACCAAGTATCTTGCCATTTTGTAAAACAGCAGCACAATTAAATAATTGATTATCACATAAAATAGGTAAACCTATAATAATAGTAATATCTAAAGTACTTATTTCATTAAGTAAATTTAATAAAGAAGCATTAACCTGTTCCATCAATGTATCTTGAAAAAATAAATCACCACATGTATAACCTGTTAACGATAATTCAGGAAACAAAATAATTTTTGCACCTTCATTAGATGCTTGTTTTACTAATTTTATAATTTCCTTTGTATTAAAAAGCACATTCCCAACTTTAATTTCAGGTACTGCTACTGCCACTCTAAAATAGCCATAATCTTTATTCATTATTATCATCCTTTTCTTTCCATAAATATGTCAAAAAAGCTAATTTTGATCCAGAATCATTTATACCAAGTGTTTTTACATCACTTTCTTTTATCATTTTCAAAATTTCTGCTTTTTCAAGTTCCAAAGAAACTATTTTTTCAGTCCCATCACCTTTTAACTCTTCTACTTTTTTACATCCAGTTGCTACATAAACTCTAACTACTGCTTTACTACATCCTTGATCTTGATGATGATTCTCTATTTCATAAATATCTTCACAAACATAACCAGTTTCTTCACGCAACTCTCTTTTGGCCGTTTTTATCGGATTTTCACCATCTTCCACCATTCCAGCTGGAAACTCAACTGCCATCTCAGCTATTGTATTTGGACGCGATTCTAAAATCATTACAAATTTCGAATCATTAGTAATAGGAATAATAATTACTGCATCACCATTCATTTTATTTTTAGTTATTTGTTCAACTTTCTTTGTACTACCATCTCGGTATGTTACTAAATATGTTCTCTTCCCAAGATATCCTTCTTCATATTTACTAATCAACTCTTTTTTAACTATCTCTAATTTTTCTAAATCTTTACTAAGTTCATTTATATTTAACACTTTAATCATCTCCACTATTAATTATAGCTTTTTTCGTAAAGTATTACCAACATCTTCTATAGCATTTTGACTCTTCGCTTTCATAATTAATTCCCTCTTTAACTCTAACAACTTTCTAGTTAAATCAACGTAATATTGATGAGGATTTTCATTTCTTTTTACTTCAGGATACAAAGTTGCCATTTCATCTTCACAATATTGTTGTTTTTCTAAAATAGTAGGATCTTTATAAACCAATTCACCATTTTCAAAAATTATTTCTTGCAATTCCCTAATCTTGTAATTTTTTATTTCTAAAGTATTAAATTCATTTAAAGGATCTATTAATGTATAACAATCCTTAGGAATATTTTCTTCATATAAAGAAATAACATCACCTAAAGCATAACCAGTATCCTTATCATAAAATCTATACAACTTTTTAAAACCTGGTGTTATAGCTTTTGCAGCATCATTGCTAACTTTTATTCTTGAAACGAATCGATTATCTTTTAAAATTGCTACATTCTTATAAACACATCCTACTCTAGCATGATCCGGTAATACAATATTATCCCCTAAACCAATCGAATCTATAACAGCTCCTTGTTCCTTTAAAGATCTAATAGTATCTTCTTTCAAACCATTTGATACACATATTTTTACATCATCTAAGCCTGCTTCTGTAAACATTTTTTTTGCTTCTCTAGACAAATAAGCCAAATCTCCAGAATCAATTCTAATCCCTTTTAATTTATAACCATTTGGTATCAAATAATTTTTAGCTACTTTTATAGCATTAGGAACACCACTTTTCAATACATCATATGTATCAACAAGCAAAACACAATTATTAGGATAAGTTTTAGCATAATTCAAAAATGCTTCATACTCAGTATCAGCTTCAGTAACCAAACTATGAGCCATTGTTCCCATCGCAGATAAACCATATTTTTGTGCTGCTAAAACATTTGATGTTCCAACACAACCAGCTATTACTGCACACTTACTTGCTTCAACTGCACTTTCTGGTCCCATAGCACGTCGTGCTCCAAATTCCATAACACCTATATCGGAAGCAGCTTCTACTACACGAAGAGCAGCTGGCGTATAACAAATATTAGCATTTAAGTAACTTAAAATAATCGTTTCAAGTATTTGTGCTTCTATAATAGGAGCTTTTACCGTTACTATTGGTTCATTAGCAAAAATTGGTGTCCCATCAGGAATAGCATAAATTGTTCCTGTAAACTTAAAGTTTTTTAAATATTGTAAAAATTCTTCTGTAAATTGATTTGTTTTTCTCAAAAAGTTAATATCAGGCTCCGTAAAATGAGCATTTTTTACTAAATCAATTATTTGATCAATACCTCCCATAACTCCATATCCACCATTTAGTGGATTCTTCCTAAAGAAAGCATCAAATACAGCTATCTCATCCTTCTTACCAGCATTAAAATAAGTTTGACTCATTGTTAATTCATAAAAATCAGTCATCATCGTTAAATTTTTTTCCATTATAATCCATCTTTCATATTTTTTATTAATTTAATTCCATTATTTTCCATTGTTTCATAAGCACGTTTATTGCTTTTTTCTCTATCATGAATATTAGGAATATGATAAGTTTCAACAGCATTTTGTGGCACAATTATTTCAACTTTCATATTTAATTCATCAAAGAAATTTCTTAAAGCAATTGCAAAATTTTGAATACATATATCTGTACAACATCCAACAATAATTACCGTCTTAAGATTTACCATATCCATAATAGTATCAATAACTCCAGGAGCAAATAAAGCACATGTTGAATTTTTATAAAACACTTTATTAGCATATTGCTCATAAATTTGTAATTCCTTAATCGTTCTAGATTCATAGTTATTATGACAATGTTCTAAATACCTTTGTAGTTCAACACTATCCATTGTATGTTTGTCATTTACTACAAATAAGCCTTCTCCTTTTTTTAAATTTTTTCTTATCAAAGTAATTATTTCTGGAACAATTACTTTGATAGATGAATCAGCCAAATTTCCTTTCTCACAAAAGCCATTATTCATATCAATTACAAATAACGCTTCTTCAATTTCAAATAACTCTTTTTTCATCTTTAACCTCTTTCTTATTAACAAAAAATTAATATCATCCCTCAAAAAAATATTTGTTATTAACATTATATTAATATCATCACGTGTTGTCAATATCTTTTTAACAAAAAATTAAAAACATAATAAAAAAATTTAAATTGTTAAATCAACAATTTAAATTAAGGTAACAATAAAATCTGACCTATTGATAAATTAGTAGTTGGCAAATTATTTAAATTTATTATATCTGTAATAGTTGTTCCATTACTTTGAGCTATTTTATATAATGTATCACCACTTTTTACAACATATTGTTTATTATTTGTACTTCCACTCTTAGGTATTAACAATTTTTGACCTATACTTAAAAAATTACTTGATAAATTATTAACACTCTTTAACTTATCAACTGTTGTATTAAATTTACTAGCTATACTCCATAAACTATCGCCACTTTTTACAACATATGTATCATAGTCAACATTTGAATTATCAAGTGCCGTTCCACTCACTAGTAGTTTCTGATTAATACTTAAATTATTACTTGATAGATTATTCATTTTTTTTAGTTCATCTACAGTTAAATTAAATTTTTTAGCAATACCATATAAAGTATCTCCTGCCATAACTGTGTAATATACACCAACATCACTGCTACTACTTGTATCTTTAACTAACAACTTTTGTCCTACTGTAAGCATATTACTCGATAAGTTATTTAGTTTTTTCAAATCATTTACCGTAATATTATATTTA